>NZ_JASUZV010000019.1:0-12211 GCF_030284685.1 Streptococcus raffinosi | reverse complement strand
CAGACTGCTTAACCCAAAGCAACCTGGTTCCTCACATTTTATTTATTTCAATTGTCTACTTGACACGGTACGTATCACTGATAGGGGCTTTTTATCTTGCTTAATTTTTCTCTTGCTTTTTGATTCCAAAGAATCCAGCCAAGGTCAAAAGAACCATTCCAGCTAAAGTTGCTGACACAGATTCGTCTGAATTCGTGTTTGGCAAGCTCTTGGCTGAGCTTGAAGGTTGAGTTTCTTGCACTTGAGCTTGAGGTAAGATAACGATTTGAGCGTTTGACAATTGGATAGCTGAAGCAGGTTTAGCCATGCTAGCAACTGCAGTAGCATTTGGTTTCACATGCTTAGTGTGGTCTGCCATCTCAACATCTTTTGGTGACTTCTCAGATTCTTTCTTAGTCGTATCCTCAACTTGATTTGCCTTTTCCTTAACAACCAAACGGTACTCTGCAAATCCTGCCTGTGTTGATGGTCCTACATAACTAATGGCATCCTGCCCAGCAAGATGAGCACGCGCATTGTCAGAAGAGGCAAAACGGATGTCTGCATTGGTAATATTAGGAACGAAACTCCAATTTCCATCGGCACTCGGATTGATCGTTTTCTCGCTGACGATATAGTCAATGATGGCCTGACGATTTTCAAGATTGAGGAGACGTTTTTCTGCAGCATCCTTAACACCAGGGAAATTACCAGTCGCACGGTAGTTGTTAGTCACCACAAGGAAAGTCTGATTCAAATCAATGGGTTTACCTTGATAAGCCAAGTCACGAACACGACTAGCGTCTGGGTTAACCAACTTACCTTCACGATCATATTTGTTAGGTTGTGTCAAATCAAACTTGTAAGTCAACCCATCAATCACATCGTAATTATATGAGCGATAACTACTGTTAATAAGTTGTTGTGGTTCTTTGCTGTTAGGATCAATTTGATTGAACTGTCCCGCAGACATTTCCAACCATTCTTTAATTTGTGCTCCAGTCACTTTGAGTAGGGCTGTAACATTATCGTAGAGGTAGAGGTCTGCGACATTCTTAATGGCCAATGGCCCCGCTGGAATATCAGTATAGTAGGTCGCATCCCCACGAGTCCCTGCCTTGAAAGGTGCCGCTGCTGAGAGAAGTGGAAGGTTTTCATCTGCTGTTCCCGCCACTTGTTTTTTAGCATACCATAGTTGTGCATTATTAACGATCTGAATAGATGGATCGTCCTGAACCTGAGCAAAGTAGCTAGTGATTGGTGCAGTGGTCTCACCAACTTCTTTACGGACATAGTTGATTGTCCCATTATGGTCATGAGCAGCCATGTCAATTAAGTCCTTGTCCGCAACATCTGACTTAGTGTCAATCTTTTCAAGCTTGGCCTTACTGTTGACAACTTTCCATTTACCATTCGTATAAGTCAACTTGACATCCATGATTCCGAGATGATCTCCGAACTTACCAGCCATAACCACAGGTTTTCCATTGATGAGACCATTAACATCATCTACACCAGGATATTTAGCATAAAAACTTGTGCCATCTCCATTTGGAAAATCTGCATGAGAATGTCCTGTCGCAACAGCATCAACGCCTTCAATACCAGCAATTTGGTAACCTTCATTTTCCTCGTTCTTAGTGTATTCATTGTCACCAATACCAGAGTGAGCTGCGACCAGAATATAGTCAGCTCCTGCAGCTTTCATTTGAGGAACAATTGTCTTAACAGCCTCCATTGGATCATCAACGGTTACCTTACCTTCAAGATTGGCCTTATCCCAAACCAAAATCTGTGTTGGAAGGACACCCGTAATACCGATTTTTAGTGTTACCTGTTTGCCGTCCGTATCAGTAAAGGTCTTGTTAACAATCTTATAAGGATTGTAATAGTAGTCACCTGTCTTAGCATCACGCACATTGGCATTGATAATATTAATCTTAGCAGTCCTAACCATACGGTTCAAAAATTCGAGGCCATAGTTAAACTCGTGATTTCCAAGCGTTTCGGCATCATACCCAAGCATCTCAAAAGCCTTATACATAGGGTGAGTCTCGCCTTGAGCAACAGGATCAATCAAAGCCTTATAAGTTCCAAAAGGAGTTCCTTGAATCGTATCACCACTGTCCACCAAGACCGTATTGGGATTGGTTTCACGGGCTTTTTTGATAAGGACAGCAGTTTTAGACAGACCAACGGTTTGAGACGGCTTATCTTGATAATAATCATAGTTAACCAAGTTAGTATGAAGGTCTGTTGTTGACAAAATCTGCATATCAACGGTTTGTCCCTCATGAGCAGGCTCTGTAACAGGTTCAGCCTGTACTAGTACTGCTGGTGTCACCTGGTTAGCATTGGTCAAAACAGCATTGGCTTCTTGACTTGCTTGGGACGTTGAAGTATTAGCTGATGGCTCTGCAGACGCATTTGCCGCTACTGGTGTTGGGGTAGCAGATACAGTCTCTGCTCCTCCTTGAACAGCTGTCTCCGAAGTTCCTTGTCCTGATACAACAGAAGTCCCGCTATCTGTCACACTTTCAGTTGAAGTAGTTGCTACTGATGTATTTGCTTCATCAGCATGCCCTAGGACTTGTGGCACAGTCAAGAGGGCAAAAAGGCCCAAAACCACAGCGGATTGAGTCACATAACGATTCGTTTTCATTAAAAATCTTCCCCTTTTATAAAGATAATACAATTATATTAAACCTAAATAAGATTATCAACCTTTTTAGAAATTACAAAGTCTATGTCAAAATGAACAGCCGGGAGTAAGTCTCAGATTAAAAGTGTCCAAGACTAAAAAAAAGTTGGAACAAGCCCAACTTTCTCTTATTGATTCAATTCTAAAGCGTAACTCACACTGCTCAAAGCATAGAGAGGAGCTGTTTCCGTCCGCATAATACGTGGTCCAAGGCCAATCTTAACGCCACCAGCCTCTTCAAAGGCGTTAATCTCAGACGGAGAAATACCGCCTTCTGGTCCAAAGATAAAGAGAATTTTCTGTCCATGTTCCACCTGAGCCAATTCACGAGCTAGAGTAGCCAACTCGCCAGCTTTAGCGGTTTCCTCATAGGCGATAAAAATCTTATCAAAATTAGCTAATTCTGATAGAAATTCCCCCTTTTTCTCGAACAACCTGACCTCAGGAACACGATTACGTTTGGATTGTTCTGCAGCTCCTAGAGCAATCTTGGCAAGCTTATCTTCCTTCTTGGCAAGCTTCTTACCATCCCACTTAACCACAGACCAGTCCGCAGGGAAAGCCCAGATAGCCTGTGCTCCAAGCTCCGTTGCCTTTTGTGTCACCAGCTCTAGCTTATCTCCCTTTGGAAAACCAGAGGCAATGGTCACTGAAACAGGCATTTCAACATTGTCATTTAGCTCTTCAATCACTTCAAAGACATGATTCTCACAGTCAGTCACATGAGCAAGGCGCTTAACACCATCTTCAAAAACCAAGACCACCTGATCACCCTCTGTTAAACGCATAACGTTAAACATATGCTTCACAGTATCCTTGTCTTTGATAGTTACTGGATTTTCAACCTGCCCCTTTATAAAATACTGTTGCATTTAGCCTCCAATCACACCTGAAATATCATCTGTCTTCTTGAAGACACAGGCATTCCACTCTCCCTGAACCATGTGAGTTTCCAGAAAGAAACCAGCCTTCTCAGCCGATTCACGCACCATATCCCATTTTTCAGAGATAATCCCTGACATAATCAAATAACCTTCGTCCTTAACCAAACGGTAGGCATCTTCCGTCAGATGAATGAGAATATCCGCCAAAATATTAGCCACGATAACATCAGCTTCTTGAGTCACACCCTTTAAAAGATCTCCCGTAGCAACGTGGATATTTTCCATACCAGGATTCATGTCGATATTTTCCTGAGCTACTCGAACCGCCACATCGTCTAGGTCATAGGCGTAGATCTCCTTGGCTCCAAGAAGAGAGCTAGCAATCGAGAGGACTCCCGAACCAGTTCCCACATCAATCACCGTCTCACCACCACGGAGCACCTGTTCAAGTGCAAAAAGACTCATCTTAGTCGTTGGGTGTGTTCCTGTTCCAAAGGCCATGCCAGGATCTAGTTTGATGATTTTTTCGCCTACTGATGCCTCATAGTCTGTCCATGACGGCACGATAGTCAGGTCATGGGTAATGCGAGCTGGTTCATAGTATTTTTTCCAATTCTCAGCCCAATCCTCTTCAACCAACTCTTGAGTAGCCAAGTGAATATCTCCCGTTTCAAGACCAAAATCCGTCAACTCAGCCAAACGCTCATTAACTTGCTTGGTAATGGCCTCGATATCTGCTGATTCCGGATAATAAGCCGTAATTTTAACCGTCTCTACCTGCTCAACCTCAGGATAAAGTTCCCCAAAACGGTCCGCATTTTCCAAATAATCAGCACTATCATCAATAGCCACACCTTGGCTCCCAGATTCAATTAAAATATTAGAAGCCGCCTCTTCGACCTCACGATTAACTTCAATCGTTAATTCCTGCCATTTGTCCATATATTATTTTCTTCCTTTTCTGATAAATAATCTTTAAAGCGTTCTTGCAACTGTGGAATGATTCCTTCTGCTTTTATAAAGTCCTCTATAGGCATCAATTTAAATTCTTGGCCTTCATCTCCAAAATCAATCTCCTGATACTGCTCCTGACTAATTTGAGCAACCACAAAAACAGCTGACCTGTCTTTATCCAACATACTAGGATAGATTCTCGACCAAATAATTGATTTCTCTTTCAAAATCAATCCAAGTTCCTCCCAGACTTCACGTCGAAGACACTCAAGAGGCGTTTCCAGGCATTCTCTTCCACCACCAGTCAATTCCCACATATTGGGCCAAGGAATAGCTGGTTTATTATCTCTGAGAATAACCAAAATACTTTGCTCTACGAGTAAGGCAGCCTTAACACCTGTGAAATCGAACTGATCTTTTAAATAAGCATCCATCCCTTTTCGCTCCCTTTAATACCTTGGATAAGCAAAAAACTCCTTCTCATTAAGTTGGGCTTTTCCTTTTTCGAAAGCATCTTTGTCCCAAACCAAACCGAATTCCTCAGGTCCATCATCAGATAGGAAATCCATCAAGTCACTCAATCCTTCTGTTGCCACCTCATTCAAGGTCTCCGCAAAATAGGACAAAAACTCACGAGATAGACCTTTCTTAGGTTCATATGGAATTGTCACTAGGTAGTCCTCCTCATCAAAACGTGATTTTGCTGGATTGTAAAAGAGCACGTAGTCTTCAAAAATAACATCCTCATCAGACAGTTCACCCTTGTCATCAATAGTCTCCACATTACTACTGTTTTGCGCTTCTAGGATGAAGGTTACTTCTACAGCGTGATTCTTTTTATCCCAGTCTATCGCAAAATCATAATCCAAATGCTTATCTAATTCTTCTTCTAATACTGACAAAAAGCCGAATTTAGCCATTTGTTTTCCTCGTTCTTTCTTATTATTCCCTTTATTTTAGCATAAAAGGAGCCAATAAAAAACAGAGTAGGCTATCCCACTCTGTTCTAGTTCGTTATTTAGCATTTTCAACCGCTGCTGTCACAAAGGCACTGTAAAGTTCTTCAGCATGGTTTGGACGGCTATGGTATTCTGGGTGGTATTGCGCTGCCACAAAGAATTTCTTGTCTGGGAGCTCTACCACTTCCATCAAACGATTATCTGGTGACACACCTGAGAATACAAAGCCCTCAGTCTCAAACTGTTCACGGAACTTAGTATTAAATTCATAACGGTGACGGTGACGACGTTGCACTACCTCTTGGTTTCCGTAAGCAGCAGCTGCCTTAGAACCTGGTTTCAACTTACATGGGTAAAGACCAAGACGAAGAGTTCCACCCATATCTTCAATATCAATTTGATCACGCATAATATCAATAATTGGGTATTTAGTTTCTGGGTCAAGTTCAGCCGAGTTAGCCCCATCCAAGTGAAGAACGTGACGAGCAAACTCAATACATGTCAATTGCATACCAAGACAGATGCCCAACATCGGTACATCGTTCTCACGAGCATAACGAATAGCTTGAATTTTGCCCTCAGTACCACGTTGGCCAAAACCACCAGGAACGATGATACCATCAGCATCAGCCAAACGAGAAGCAACATTTTCAGCAGTCAAATCATTAGCATTGACCCAGTCAATATCAATAGCAGTATCATTTGCCAAACCTGAGTGTTTAAGTGCCTCAACCACTGACAAGTAAGCATCGTGAAGCTCTACATACTTACCAACAAGAGCAATTTTCGTTGTCTTCTTAAGATTAAGCACCTTATCAACCATAGCAGACCATTCTGTCATATCTGCAGCTGGAGCATCCAGTTTCAAATGATCACAAACAATTTGATCCATCCCTTGAGCCTGCATATTAAGTGGCACTTGATAAATATGTTCTACATCTAACGATTCAATAACAGCCTCAGGTGCAACATCACAGAACTGAGCCAACTTATTTTTGATTCCTTGACCAACGGGTTGTTCTGTACGGATAACCAACATATTGGGTTGAATACCCAAACCACGCAATTCCTTAACAGAGTGTTGCGTTGGTTTTGTCTTCATTTCACCAGCAGCTTTCAAATATGGAAGAAGTGTTGTGTGGATATACATAACATTATCAGAACCCACATCAGCCTTCATTTGACGAAGAGCTTCAAGGAATGGAAGACTTTCAATATCACCAACCGTACCACCAACTTCAGTGATGATAACATCAGAATCAGTCGTTGTCGCTGCACGCTTAATCTTGTCTTTCAAAGCATCTGTAATATGCGGAATCACCTGAACAGTCGCACCAAGATACTCTCCTTTACGTTCTTTACGTAAAACTTCACTATAAATCTTACCAGTAGTCACATTAGAGTATTTATTAAGATTAATGTCGATAAAACGTTCGTAGTGACCAAGGTCAAGGTCAGTTTCAGCACCATCATCAGTGACATAAACTTCACCATGTTGGTAAGGACTCATCGTTCCTGGGTCAATATTGATATAAGGGTCAAATTTTTGAATGGTAACCTTAAGTCCACGATTCTTAAGCAAACGTCCAAGACTCGCAGCTACAATCCCTTTACCAATTGAAGATACTACACCACCAGTGACGAAAATATATTTTGTCATGTTAACTCCTTTAATATAATGTAAAACCATAAAAATAGCAGATTGATTACCGTATTCGATAATCGAGATAGTCCTTTACCAGTGTCCAACATGAGTACTATTTAGTAACTCAATATCAACAAAACCAGTAAATGACAAAAAACAAAAATGACCCCCTAGAGTTTTACTCTGGGAGTCTTGATCATGACCTCTTCAAAAGAGGTGCCCGATACATAGTCTAAACTATCCAAGACTATTTGTCAATGAAAAATTAATCATTTGACTCATCTTCATAGTCATCATCGTCATCTTCTTCAGACAGCTCAACATCATCTAAATCATCATCTGGAATAATTTCATTCAACTCAGAGTCATAAGATTCCACTTCGGCTTTCTCATCATCATCGTTATCATCATCGTATTCAAGACTATCAGAATTAGGTGTAAAGTTTTCATCTTCTGGGTCATCGTCATTGTAGTCAATGGCATCTTCATCACCATCCATGAAGGCATTAACTTTTTTATTCTTACGTTTTGGCGCATTTTCATCAGTATCTTCCAATGTGATGACTTCTTCATCAATTTCATCAATAGCGTACCATGAACGTAAGCCCCATTTGTTATCTCCTAGAGGAATGAAGCTCCCATCCGTATTCAAATCTGAATAAAAGAATGGCAAAGCTTTACGGATATCAGCATCCGATTTTTCTAAGTAATTTTGAATTTCATTGACCAAATCATTGAAATACATTTCATTATCACGACCACGTGTTTCTAAGATAGCACGGGCCACTTCAATCATTGATAATTCACTTTTTTCTTGTCCAGCAAATACGTCTAGTTCCAAAGTGGTTCTCCTTCATTCTTACTCAAGCTAATGTCGAAACAAAAATAGCTCGGCAATCAATTTTTCGCTACCCTCTATTTTACGCTAAAAAGAGTCAATAGTCAAAGCATTTATAGAAGAAAAAATCAAGTCTCAACAGAAACTTGATTTTAGTTCTATTATTTAACTTTTGCTGAGCTTGTGATAAGTTCAACAGCTTTTTTCATCGTAATATCATGTTTAAGCATCTCAGGTGAAAGAAGTGAAGAAACTTGTGATACTTCCATGTTGTATTCAGCTGCAAGATCGTTAATTTCTTTTTGAATTTCTTCTTCAGTAGCATCGAATCCTTCAGCAGCAGCAACAGCTTCAATAACAAGGTTAGTTTTCACACGTTTGTCAGCATCAGCTTCATATTGCTTGTGAAGATCTTCTTGAGTTGTTCCAGTGATTTGGAAGTACATTTCAGGAGAGATACCTTGACGTTGCATGTTACCCATGAATTCGTTCATAGCACGGTGAACTTCGTCTTCAACCATTTCAGCTGGCAATTCAACGATTTCAGCATTTTCAACAGCCAAATCAAGTGCAGCACCTTCAACAGCATCGTCAAATGCGATTTCTTTAGCTGCTTCAAGTTCTTTACGATATTTAGCTTTCAACTCATCAAGAGTTTCAACTTCGTCATCAAGGTCTTTAGCCAACTCATCATCAAGAGCAGGAACTTCTTTAGCTTTAACTTCGTTAACTTTAGTAACAAATACAGCATCTTTACCTGCAAGATTAGTAGCTTGATAGTCTTCTGGGAAAGTTACTTTAACTTCTACTTCATCACCAGCTTTTGAACCAACCAATTGGTCTTCGAAACCTGGGATAAATTGACCTGAACCAAGTTCAAGAGAGTGATTTTCACCTTTACCACCATCAAATTCAACGCCATCTACTGAACCAACAAAGTCGATAACAACAGTGTCACCATTTTCAGCTGCACCTTCTTTAACGACCAATTCAGCCAAGTTTTTACGTTCGTTTTCAAGCTTAGCATCAACATCTTCATCAGTAACTTCTTTAGAAACTTCAACTGAAACTTCAAGATCTTTATATGCACCAAGTTTTACTTCTGGTTTTGTAACAACTTCTGCAGTAAGTGTCCAATCTTGACCTTTTTCAATTGATTTGACATCAATTTTTGGTTGTGCAACAACATCAAGACCAAGTTCAGTAATCGCTGCTTCATAAGCCACTGGAAGAATTGCATTCAAAGCTTCATCATAAAGAGCTTCTTCACCAAATTTTTGGTTAAATACGGCACGAGGCATGTGTCCTTTACGGAAACCTGGTGCGTTCAAATTCTTTTTAACCTTGTTAAACGCTTGATCCAAAGCCGGTTGAATTTTATCTTGACCGATAGTAAATGTCACCACACCACGGTTAGTGGCTGTGTTTTCAAATGATACAGACATGTAGTCATTCTCCTTAAAATTTTATAGATACAGTTTAGTTTACCATATTTCAAAGCCTTTTAAAAGTTTTTTTCTCCAATTTAATCACAAGAACATCGTTACAAACTGCTTCTTTTCTCAAATTTTGATAAACTAGTGCTATGAATATTTTACAAAAGTATATCCAACAATTTAATTTCGAAGAAATCTTAATGGTACTTATTACCAAAGGAATCAAACTCCTTATTCTCCTCACTATATTCCTTCTCAGTAAAAAAATCATTGACTTTCTTTTTAAACATACTGTGGGACGATCTCTATCCTGGACTATTCAAACCCCTGCCCGACAAAAAACAATTGAGCGCCTGCTACACAATAGTATGAACTACGTGCTTTACTTTTTCCTTGTTTACTGGCTCCTCAGTATCCTTGGTGTCCCTGTATCTAGCCTCCTTGCAGGAGCAGGACTTGCTGGAGTTGCACTTGGTTTAGGCGCACAAGGCTTTTTATCAGATGTTGTTAACGGATTTTTCATATTATTGGAAAATCAATTTGAAGTGGGAGATTCAGTAGAAGTAGGAACTGTTACGGGTCGGATTTCAACTGTTGGTATCCGAACAACACAAATTCGAGGATTTGATGGAACGCTCCATTTCATACCCAATCGAAATATTACAATCGTATCCAACAAATCCCGAGGAGACATGAGAGCACAAATTGACATCCCAGTTTATATATCGACTGATATCAATAAAGTTATGAGTATCATAGAACAAGTTAATCAAGATAACATTGAAAAATATCCCGAAATCTGTGGAACTCCAAATGTTATTGGATTAATCACAACACCGTCAGGCCAATTAGTTTTTCGAGTTGACATTTTTACACAAAATGGACAACAGACCCATATCTACTCAGACTTCCTAAAACTTTACCAAGAAGCTCTGATAAAAGAAAAGATTGAGCTTCCAAAATTTTCTGGAAATTCCATAGCTGTAAAATAATTAAGATTCAATTACTCATCACAATAATCATCAACTGAAAAAACACCCAAAAATGAATGCACTGCACCCCCTATGTTAGATTTTATTCTATCTAACATAGGGGGTATTTAGTTATGAAATCAGCTTATTAAGATAGTATTTATCGTTATAAGCTAGGGGTTAAAAGCAATCATCTCAAACTTTGATCATTACTAAAAGTGAATAGATATCATAGAACAAGATAAAAAACGCTATAAAATCGAAAATTAATCCTCCTCATTGTAAGGATCAAAATCAACCATCCAAAATCTTAACTCTCTAATCATCTTCTTTCTTCCCCTAAAACATTCACCAGCCAACAATCGATCTAACTTAGCAGAATCTTCAGCAGAAAGCTGATTACGAAAAGCCTTAATTTGCTGATCATAAACGATTCGATCTACTGTATCTAATCCCTTATCTGGAAGACAAAAAGCGATATCTGAAATTTCTACATAACACTGCCTATTGATTTGACGCTTAACTGACTCCTGTCGTCTAACTTCATCATTCAGTCTATTTCTAAACTTCGTTTTAAAATAACGACGTAGCTTATCATCATCACCTTCTAATTCGGGAAATTTGTTTAAAAGTTGATAAAGAGTCATCATAGCTTCTTGCTCCATATCTGCTTGGTCCCAAAGTTGAATAAAGTATTGGCGAAAAGCTTTAAGGACAATCGGTCGTACAACCTCATATGCGTGAACAAAAACTTCTTGCTGCATAAAACCTCCAATAAAAATAAAATAATGTAATCTAATTAAATTACAAATCCATTATAAATGAAGTCAGCAAAATAAAATAGCGACATAAATGTCACTATAAAATTGAAAGAAAATCCAAAAAAACTTTAAACTTCCAAAGCTTAGATAACATTAAAAAAACTACTTTCAAGTAAAAAAGTGACTTGGTCTCCAAGCTGAAAACCTTTTCCTATTCAAGTCAACCGATATAGCAGAGCTAATTTTCATATTTCACCCGTAAAAAATCTTACTACTCAATAAAATTGAAGTGAACTACTAAAAAGTATGCGCTAAGATATTAATATCCTGTGACTCTATAATTTCTGTAGTGGGTAAAACCACTATAGAGATTATAGAGCTTTTTGAATGCAGACAAAAAGTCCCATAAGAACTATAATGAAAAGCAACCAAACCATCATTAGGAAGAACTTATGAGACTTATTAAGAATACCACAGAATTAATCGGAATTAAAGACCCAAACATCATTATTTCTCTTGTTTTTGAAAAAGATACCTACATCGAGGTTCAAGCAACACTCGATTACCCTGCACCACCATGCCCTCACTGCCAAGGAAAGATAATCAAATATGACTTTCAAAAGCCTTCTAAAATTCCTCTCCTTGAACAAGCTGGAACACCTACACTATTACGTCTTAAAAAGCGTCGTTTCCAGTGTAAAAGTTGTAGGAGAGTCACGGTAGCTAAGACATCAATCGTTGAGAAAAACTGCCAAATCTCCAATCTAGTCCAGCAAAAAGTTGCACAGCTCCTTACTGAAAAGGTGTCACTAACAGATATTGCCAGAAGACTTCGTGTATCAACGTCCACTGTCTATCGTAAGCTTGACCAGTTTACTTTCAAGGAGCATTATGACAAGCTCCCAGCTGTTATGTCTTGGGATGAGTTTGGGTTCAAGAAAGGTGAACTCGCTTTTGTGGCGCAAAACTATGAGACCAACAAACTCATAACCATCCTTGATAATCGCCGTCAAACCACTATTCGAAACCACTTTTTGAAGTATCCATTGAAGGTTCGCCAAAAAGTGCAGTTTATTACAATGG
>NZ_JASUZV010000018.1:0-39814 GCF_030284685.1 Streptococcus raffinosi | reverse complement strand
TTATCTGGTGCTGTGGTATCAGTAACTGCTTTTGGATCACTCGCTACCGAAGTGTTACCTGACTTATCTGTTGCTTTAGCTGTCACATTACCTTCTGAAAGGTTAGCTGTTGGCGTAATTGTAGCCTTACCATTTGTTCCAGCTGTTGCTTCACCAATCTTAGTACCATTTTTATCATAGAGAGCAACTGTAGAGCCTGGCTCTGCACTGACTTCCACTGGTGTTTTAGTGCCAGCCTTGCCAGTCAGGTTTGTGTTAATCACTGGTTTATCTGGCGCTGTTGTGTCAGTAACCGCTTTTGGATCACTCGCTACCGAAGTGTTACCTGACTTATCTGTTGCTTTAGCTGTCACATTACCTTCTGAAAGGTTAGCTGTTGGCGTAATTGTAGCCTTACCATTTGTTCCAGCTGTTGCTTCACCAATCTTAGTACCATTTTTATCATAGAGAGCAACTGTAGAGCCTGGCTCTGCACTGACTTCCACTGGTGTTTTAGTGCCAGCCTTGCCAGTCAGGTTTGTGTTAATCACTGGTTTATCTGGCGCTGTTGTGTCCAGTGTAGCAAGTTTTGGTTTACTTGCCCCTGAAACATTACCTTTAATATCAGTTGCTTTAGCTGTAACATTTCCTTCTGGAATGTCTACGGTTGGTGTAATTGTTACAATTCCGTCCACACCAGCTGTCGCTTCACCAATCTTAGTACCATTTTTATCAAACAACTCAACTCTAGAACCTGGTTCAGTTCTTACTTCAACCGGTGTCTTTGTTTGTGCTTTATCAGTGAGGTCTGTAACAACTACTGGTTGCATTTGAACAGCATAACCTGCTGATATTTTATCAGTGGACTTATCCGGATAAGTAATAATAACATTTCCTTTTTCGTCTACACTATATGTTGTACTAGTAGGTAAATTTAAATTCTCTTTCTTAACCTTCTCAATAATTAGGTCTTTTTCAGTTGCAGTAACATTATTCGGATCTGCAACGGTAACCTTACTGCTTAAAACTGGAGCATATTTTTTTGCAACTTCAAGAACAGTAACTGTTAGATCTCTAGTTACAGTTACAGCTGGATTAGTTCTACTAATAAGAGCAGCTTCTTTTTTACCTGTAACAGCAAATGTCACAAGAACATCTCCCAAAGGCTGTGTCATAGCCACTGTACCAGTGAACTTAGCTTTTCGGTATCCAGTTGATGATGTTCCACCTGTATCCAAAAAGCCACCTACTGGCAAGACTCCTTGAACACCTGTTGGATTTTTAGGCACCCAAAACCTCTCCATTGCTTTTGCAGCTGCTTGAACATCAACATCTACCTTATCCCCACGATAAACCGTAACATGGGATTTTCCAACTAGAAGTTGGACATTAAAGGAACCACTTGATACCCCACCAGGTGCGTCAGTTAAAGGAGTTTTTGTAACTGTAACTGGAGAACTTTTGGCTGATTCACTTCCACCTACAGGTGTTACTGTTGCAGTAATATCTCCTTCTGGAAGACTATTTGTAGGTGTAATTGTGGCCACTCCTTGCTCATTGGCCACAGCTTCCCCAATTAGAACGTCATTATTATCGTACAGTTTAACTGTTGTACCAGCAGGAGCACTAACTGTAACTTCTGAAGCTGTACTTGCTTTACCATCAAGATTTTTTTCAATTACTGGAACAGCGGTAGCTTCAGTAGATCTTTCTTCAGATAAAGCACGTCTATTACGTCTGTGCGGGATACTTGAAGCATCAACCGATGAAGTACTTTCAATAGAACTAGACTTTGTTTCAGATGTTGATAGTGATTGAGAGTGCGCTGTCTCACTGGAAATCACCTTATTAACTTCTGATTGTGTACTTTCACCGGTACTTATTGGAGCTGAATCTTTCAAACCTGCTTGAGCTCCAATTGCTCTTGATGCTGTTTCAATTGAAGAACTTGTAGGTGTTTGGTTTTCAACTGTCGGCTGAACACTTGATGTCTCTGGTGCAGTTGCCAATGTTGTTTCCGATACTTTCGTCGGAGTATTGGTATTGATATTAGGAACTTCTGAATTCGAGTTGCTAACATCTAATGCAGTTGTCTGTGATGAAACTGCGGCTGATTGTTCTGATGTTGTTTCATCTGCTTGAACTGTATGCCCCATCATAACTATAGTTCCAAGTAGCACTGAACAAACACCAATATTTAATTTACGAATAGAAAATCGACTTTTCTTACTAAATATATCTTTGCTCATTTTCACTCCTGTATAAGAGCAATCAGATTAACGATTAACTCTATACCTTCTAATTTTTTAGTCATTTCCCTAGCGAAAAATATATCATATTTTTATAATTTATGCAATATTTTATTTTCTAAAATTAAGTTTTCTATTCTATACATTTAAATTAAGCTAATTATCAAAAGAAGATCACTCTATAATCTCGATAACGGATAAAATCAGTTCAAAGATTATTAAGATTTGTAGAATCAAAAAAATATCATATTTGAATTACAATAAGAAGTGGCTAAAACCGTCATTGAAAATACCACAGAATCATTTAGAATTAGAGGATTCAAAAGTTCCTTATTTATGTCAGTCTACTTAGGCAATTAGAAGATTTAAGCTTTATCTACTGTTTATTTTTTAGTAATTTTTCTATGCTAATCTTCTGCAGCAACTCAATTTAATCTGATAAGTTGATGTATTGTCTTATTACTAAATGAATAAAATAGCTTAGTATAAGCTAAAACAAAGTTAACATCCAAACTAGTTTAATAAATCAACTCAATAAAATCTGAAAATTAATATTTTAAAAAATAGAGTGTTTTACAATATATGTTGCAAAATTCTAATCGTGATGTTATAATGCAACCTGTAGGATTATTCACCATATAAGAAAAAGATCAACCTTTCCTTACCCTCCCTTAGTCTCTAATTAACTTCTACCATAGAGGCTTAATACTCACATTTTTGGTCACACGAAAACCTTATGTGAATGCCTACTACTAACTAGGATAACCCTAGTTTTTTTATTTCTGCTTTCAACGTACTTTTCTAATCTTATAATTTAGATTACACCTGCTTGTCGTTGAAGTCGCAAACATTTTATATTATGAAAACTAATTAACTTGTTTACTATTAAATAATTTTTTACAATCTTCATTTTTTTCTGCAGAATTTTTCCTTTATGAGTAATCAAAAAGGTAATGTACCATGCGTTAGATAAATAAGTAGTCTCTCTTCATCTAGTGGGTTAACGACTTGATAAAATTTATAAACTATAACATTCTCCAGTATTACACTAGCCATTCAAGATATTAAAAGTAGTTAAATCTTGAATTAGTAATTGAACTTTTAATTAACTTTCAGATATTATTATCTTTATAACATTATTTCAGAAAATCATTTTATATAATATAGGATCAATAATTTTTATTATTTCTTTTACTGACCTTTCGATTCTATTATTTTCTCATAATCACAAAAAGACACACTCCAATTTGGAATGTGTCTTTTTAGAACGAAGCTAATCGGCTTATTCTTTCTTAAGAGTAGTTAGTGTTTTATTAGGACTAGTCACTCAAAAGTTTTAGGGAGGTAAGTCGAGGAAATATTATTCCTCAGTTTTTTTGCGTTTTGCCGCAAGAGCCAAGCCAGATGCAGTTGCAAGCAAACCTAGAGCTGCTGTAGCAGCTACGTTAGACTCATCACCAGTATTTGGCAATTGTGTCATTCCTGAAGCTGGTTTAGCTGGAGTTACAGGAGTTGCTTTAGCTGGAGCTTTAGGAGCTGGATTAACTGGTTTAGCTGGAGTTGGTTGTTCAGGTTTACCAGGAGTTGGTGTCACTGGTTTTTCTGGAGTTGTATCGACAAGTTTGTAAACGTAAGTTACGTTCTTATCACCTTCGATAACTTTACCAGTTACTGGGTCAGTTGTAGTCAAGTGACCATCACCATCAACTTTACCTACTGGGTAGTTACCTTGTGGTACCAATTCATAGACTTTACCATCTGCAGTAACGATTGTCTTAGGACGGTTATCAATTACTGTATCATAATGTTTACCTACTGGTTGTTTAGATTCATCTGTAACAGATTGTTTGATTGTGTTACCATTTTCATCTACGTAGTGAACGTATACATTACCCTTAGGTTGTGCTAGTTGTTCTTTGAGTTTGTAGATGTAAGTAACATCTTTACGTCCTTCAACAACTTTACCTGTTGTAGCGTCTGATGACTCAAGGTGACCTTGTCCATCAACCTTACCTACAGTGTAGTTACCAGCTGGAACCAATTCATATGTCTTACCATTGTATTTGATTTCTTTTGGACGGTTATCTACAACTGTATCGTAGTCTTTGTCGACTGGTTGATCTTTTTCATCAGTAACGTCAGTCTTGATTGTGTTACCTTCAGTATCTTTATAGTGAACGTAAACGTCACCTTTCACTTCTTTATAAACATAAGTGACGATTGAACGAGGTTTCTCAACTTTACCTTTAGTTGGGTCAGAAGATTCAAGGTGTCCATCCTTATCAACTTTACCTACTGGGTAGTCACCTTTTGGTACGATCTTGTATGTCTTACCATCTGGAGTCTTGATAGTCTTAGGTTTTTCATCTTTCTCAGTTGTGTTATATGGAGTGTCATATGGTGAGTTTGGTGTGTCTTGACGAGGTTTCTTGATTTCTTTACCTTTTTCGTTTACGTAAGTGATGATGACGTCACCTTCTTTAGGTTTCGTTGGATCTTCTTTAAGTTTGTAAACGTAAGTAACGTTCTTATCACCTTCGACGACTTTACCTGTTGTGGCATCATCACCTGTCCAGTGACCTTGTTCGTCGACTTGACCTACTTTGTAGTTACCGGCTGGTACCAATTCATATGTCTTGCCTTGGAAGTCGATTTCTTTTGGACGGTTATCAACAACTGTGTCGTAGTCTTTACCAACTGGTTGTGCCAATTCATCAGTTACTGTATCTTTAATGATATTACCTTCAGTATCTACATAGTGAACGTAAACATTACCCTTAGGTTGTACTGGTTCTTCTTTAAGTTTGTAAACGTAAGTAACGTTCTTATCACCTTCAATGACTTTACCTGTTGTAGCATCATCACCATTCCAGTGACCTTGTTCGTCAACTTGACCTACTGGGTAGTTACCAGCTGGAACCAATTCATATGTCTTGCCTTGGAATTCGATTTCTTTTGGACGGTTGTCAATAACTGTGTCGTAGTCTTTATCAACTGGTTGATCTTTTTCATCAGTCACATCGTCTTTAATCTTGTTACCATTAACATCAACATAGTGAACGTATACATTACCCTTCACTTCTTTATAAACGTAAGTGATTGTTGATTTAGGTTTATCAACTTTACCCTTAATTGGATCTGATGATTCAAGGTGTCCGTCACCGTCAACTTTACCTACTGGGTAGTCACCTTTTGGTACGATCTTGTATGTCTTACCATCTGGAGTCTTAATTGTGTTAGGTTTTTCACCTTCCTCAGTTGTGTTATATGGTGTGTCATATGGTGAGTTTGGTGTATCTTGACGAGGTTTTTGAATTTCTTTACCATCATTTTCACGGATGTAAGTGATGATAACTTCACCAACTTTAGGAGTTTCACTTTCAGACAATGATTGAGAAACTGATACAGATGTAGATTCTGAGCTAGAAAGTGATTCTGAAACTGAAGTTGATGTAGAAGCTGAAACTGAAAGACTAGCAGATGCAGAGTATGATTCAGAAGCTGATACTGATTCAGATACAGAAGTTGATTCTGAAGTGCTTGCTGATTCTGATGCAGAAACTGAAGCTGAGGTGCTTGCTGATTCTGATGCAGACGCTGAAGCTGATGTGCTTGCTGATTCTGATGCAGATGCTGAAGCTGATACGCTTGCTGATTCTGATGCAGAAACTGAAGCTGAGGTGCTTGCTGATTCTGATGCAGACGCTGAAGCTGATACGCTTGCTGATTCTGATGCAGAAACTGAAGCTGATGTGCTTGCTGATTCTGATGCAGACGCTGAAGCTGATGTGCTTGCTGATTCTGATGCAGATGCTGAAGCTGATACGCTTGCTGATTCTGATGCAGAAACTGAAGCTGAGGTGCTTGCTGATTCTGATGCAGACGCTGATTCTGAAGTGCTTGCTGATTCTGATGCAGAAACTGAAGCTGATGTGCTTGCTGATTCTGATGCAGATGCTGACTCAGACGCACTTACTGATTCTGACGCAGAAACTGAAGCTGATGTGCTTGCTGATTCTGATGCAGACGCTGAAGCTGATGTGCTTGCTGATTCTGATGCAGACGCTGATTCTGAAGTGCTTGCTGATTCTGATGCAGATGCTGACTCAGATGCACTTACTGATTCTGATGCAGAAACTGAAGCTGAGGTGCTTGCTGATTCTGATGCAGATGCTGACTCAGATGCACTTACTGATTCTGATGCAGACGCTGACTCAGAAACTGATGTACTTGTTGATTCTGAGACTGATTGACTTGCTGACTCAGAGATTGAAGCACTTGTTGATTCTGATACGGATTGGCTAGTTGATTCTGACTCTGAATGATTTGTAACAATTGAAACTGATGTGCTTGTTGACTCAGATACTGATGCACTTGCTGACTCAGATACTGATGCACTTGCTGATTCAGACGTTGAAGCACTTGTTGATTCAGAAACTGAGGCACTTGTTGATTCTGAGACTGATTTACTTGTTGATTCAGACTCAGATGTTGAGGTGCTTGTTGATTCTGACGTTGAAGCACTTGTTGACTCAGATACTGAGGCACTTGTTGATTCTGAGACTGATGTACTTGTTGATTCAGACTGTGATTTGCTTGCTGATTCAACTGTTGATTGGCTCAATGAAGCGGACGCTGATTCTGATGCAGATTTAGAAGCTGATGTTGTATCAGATTCTGATTGTGATACAGATTGTGACTTAGAAACAACCTCTGATTGTGATACAGATTGTGACTTAGACACTACTTCTGACTCAGATTGTGATTGTGTAATTGAGTTTGATAGTGATTGTGATGAAGACTCAGAATCATCCATCTTACGGTAGTAGTGTGTTACATCATTAGAAATTGGTTTAATTGAAGAAATAGAGAAGTTATTAAAGAATGATGGATAACCACTTGCTTTATCACCTGGTGTATTACCACCGATAATATTTGAAGTATTGTTACGAACTGGATCAACATCAGTTGAGAATTGAGGTGAACCTGTAAAAGCATCACCAGTTGCTTTGTTAAACCAACCACTCAAACGTACATTTCCACCAGATGAATCTGTATAAGTTTCTACTTTTAATTTGTAGTTTCCATCTTTACTATCTACGTATCCCACTTCTTTAGTTGCGCTAGATGTTCCTTCAACTGTAGCTCTTGTTCCTGGTTTAGCAGGATCAGAAGTATAAACCAAAGTATAATCATCAAGATTCAAATTATTTACATCTTTTGATGGACTATATGATGAAACTTTAGAAGGATCTAAAACATAAAATTTAACTACTGATGATCCATCTGTAGATACTTGCTCAATAACACGTTTAACATAGTAATGTGCACGACCACCTTGAAGTTCAAGATATTTAGAGCCGACACCACCCAATGTACCACTCATATCATTAGTTGAAACAGTACGTGAATAAACATATCCATCAAAAGCACGCGGTTGAGAAGCCGTATAATTTTGCCCTTCAATACCTTTTTGTGTATATGAAGCCAAATTCGTCCCATCTTCAGATATATATCTTGTTGTATGACTTACAGTATCAGTTGGAATATTTGTTTGAACGTTAGGTTTTGTATCGTTTTGATTTCCTGGGAATGAAGTATCACGAACCTGAAGAATATGGTGTTTATATTTATCACTTGCAGTTGGTCCAGCATCACGGTTATTAGTCCAAGTTCCAAGAATTTGTGAAGCATCACCGGTAGTATAGTCAAATTGTGGTGTATAAGTTGGATTAGCAGTTACCAGTGTATTGAATTTGTATGATGAACCCGCAGTCATATCCAAAGTTTCAACTTCGTTACCCGTTGACTTATCTACCAAACGAGCATGTACAATAGGTGTTTTAGTCGTTCCTACAGTAGAACGATCAACAGAGAATGTCACATAGTATCCGCCGTTACTATATGTAACACCACCTTGAGATGCAGGTCCTTGCCAATTTTGAAGGTCCCAAATTGAGTATGTAAAGCGTTCAGCACTTGGATCTAGTTGATAATTTGTATTTGTCCAGGCTGGATCAGAGATTGATGCACCATTAGGTTCATCCATACTTGGACTTACTTTAATATTTGTTCCAAGCGTGTTTGATGTTGAGATTGGTGACAACTGTGCAGTAACTGCTGCAACACCGTTAACTACTGAGTTACCAGTGAAACCGTTGTCTGTAATCTTAGTCAACATGTTATCAACAGCGTTACCAAGACGTTCACGTTGTTCTGCATAAGCAGCATTTGTTGCTGATGCAGCAAGCAATGTTGTTGATTTAGTGACTTCTTCTTGAACTGTTGTGATAGCTGTTTGAATTTCAGTTTTAGCAGCTGTGTCTGTCAATTTTGCTTGGTAGTCTTTAGCAATATTAACGAGCAATTCTGCTTCTGAAACGTTTTGATCCAAGATTGTTTTTTCATCTTCTTGAGTCGCTGTTTCTGATGCAGTCGCTACTGTTGAACTTGCAGATTCAGAATGTGAAGCAGAGTTTGAAGCAGTTGTGCTTTCTGTGTGTGATTGGCTATCAGAAGTTGAGTTGTGCTTGCTAAGTGATACTGATTCAGAGATAGCTTGTGACAATTCTGTTGATACAGATTGTGACAATGATACTGAAGCATCTGTGCTTGCTTGAGCGTCAACTGAAGAGTTTGTAGACTCTTGGCTTGTTGATGCTACTGCTGGAGCTTCTGAAGCTACTGCTTCTGATACAGGCGCAGCGCTCAAAGCTACAGATTCAGAGTTTGCCAAAACATCATGATTTGTAGTTGCTTGGCTTTCCAAAGCTGGAGCACTTGTTTCTTCGGCTTGAGCTGTGTAAGTGGCTACTGCACCACCTGCCACAGCACCCGCTGCTGCAATCCCTTTAAGAAGGGCTTGACCTGAAAGAAGAGAAGTTTTTTCTTCTACATTTTGAACTGAAACTGACGGTGCGTCTGCGCCACCTTTAACAACTTTGAAAAGTCCAAAGTTTGATGTAGCGGCACGAAGCCAGTTTTTACCCGATTTAATAAGTTTGAAGCGAGTCACACGGTCTGTTTCGCGATATTCTCCCTCTTGGCGTCTAAAAAACATATTTACCTCCAAATAGATATGAGTCATTTCCTAATCTGGAAATTACATTTTATAATATGACACAAGTTAACTAAAAATTGTTGCACTTTGTCTCATTTTCTCTAAAATATGTAAGGTTTTCGCAATTCTGAATTTTCTGTCATTTATGCTATATTCTTTCGATTTTAGAATAAATCAGCCTTAGAACCTTGATTTTACGCTATTTTCTTTACATTTTCTCATTTTATTTCCAATCTTATTGAGCTTCTAAATTATTATACAATTTAGCTTAAGATAAATTTTCAAACAATTTCAATCAATTTTTTAACCCTTATTTTGATATATTTGGTGTTTCTGACACACTTTTTTTAACCTTCTTCCTAATCAGATACCCTACTTTCTTAAATCTTTTAGCTTAAAGTAAAATTGGTTTAAATACTTTCTAAAAAGTCAATTTATATGCTCAAAAATCTACAAAAAAAGAATTACCTTTCGATAATTCTTTTTAGACTATTAACCAAGGGCCATTATAGCATCAATAAAAAGCTTCTTGATGAAATAACCATTACTAATAAGGTAGGCAGCGTATTGTGCGTTAGCAACCATCTGGGCATACTGCTCCTCTGTACATTCTTGTACACAACGGTCTGCTTCTTCCAGACTCGAAACGACAAAGCCTAGGCCATGTTCTCTGATATAGTCTGCATTTGATAGGTAGTCAGGCACCACAACTGGCAACCCTGCAGCTAAATAAGTAGAGAGTTTATAGGAAATATTCAACTTATAGTAATCGAGCTCATCTTCAGATTTTTCTGAATTTCCCCAGACGAGACCAAATCCTCCTTTAGAAAGGTCAAACAGGAGTTCCTGTTTATTGCGCCAGCCTTCAAGTTGAATTTTGGAATAATCCTTGTCTTCTTCTTTATCCGCATAGACATGAAGAGGAGTCTCCTGCTGCCAGTTGAGAATGTGGGGGAAACGAGCTGGATTACCAGCAAAGATGAGCTTCTTTTGGAAGCTTGGTTTGTGCAAGTCAAGGCTATGAGGTAAATCCCAAAGTTCCTGGATAATAATCTTTTCGACCGTTAATCCTTCCTCTATGAGTCGATCACGCATCTGTTCCGATGGAACGACGACGACATCACAAAGATTGTACATCTCAATGTAATTAGGCATGAGATAATAATTACTAGGAAACATTATAGGTGGAACATCATGGATGAACATCACAAGTTTGGTTTGCACTGCCCTAAATTTATGAAGGAGGCTAGTGTCCCAAGCGACACTATTCCACGACGGCGACTGGAAAAAGACAATATCGCCATAGCTCACTCCTGCTACAATACCATCAAGGCGGGAATTTAATTCACCACTTGACTCCTGGCTATTATCGTAGAAATAGATTGCTAATTCATTGGCACCAAGCTCCTTGGCAATCTTCATCGTATCATTTTGGGCAATCAAGGCCACACTACGTGGGGACTGCCCAAATAAATTCGTAAAATGTACACGCATGCGCTTCTTCTTTCTATTGTATGATCAAACTCTTTACTTATAAGACACAATCATAAACATAAGTAAGAGGATAAATAAGGCTATACTAATAGCTAAGGTCAAAAATTTGCGGATGGGCTGACTAGACCAATAGCTTGGTTTACCAATATTGCTCGTAGCATCTGTTGAAAAAATCTGTGTTTGACGTGGTTGGATGGTGACTAGGACGATAAGGGCAACCGAAAGAATCAGTGCTAGAACCATTAATACTAACATCATAAGCCTACCTCAACAAACCAATCAGAGTGAAGATTAAACCGATAATAATCACAAGTCCGAGCATGATTGAAAAGCTCTTGTTAATCTTTTCTCCTCTGGTTTCTTTTTCTTTCGTAATAGGCTTTTGCTTGAGTTCTTCCATACGGCCTTCAACATCACCGTAGAATAAATCTTTTTTAGACATGATTTCCTCCTAAAAGTCCTTGTAAGCGATTGGTCAAGTCAGAGGCTGTCAGGGTGTTGGCCTGAGCTTTTTGAGCCTGCATGGCCTCTTGCATGGCTTGATCTTGTTCAAGAACTTGCTTAATCTTAGCGACCATTGCTTGATAGTCCTGACCAGCATAGATATGTTCGGGTGCCGTGTAGACACGTCCATGAGCTGTTTCTGAAAAGGCCAAAATCAATAACTGGTGCTCAAAAGCTGTTCGTGTAGCCTTATATAACTCGTTATGATGGTTGATATCCAAATAGAGATTTGACTCTTGGTAGAGCTTGTCCAGTTGCTTGTGACTGGCGTTAGGATGAAGTACTACGTTTGAATAACGCATCATTGAAAGCAACTTGGCTGACATCTCAGTAACAGCTGCAATTTGGAAGGTCACATCAGGTAATGCCTCTACTAAGGCTTCCAGGTGTTCGATTTGATCTGAGTTAGTTGCGATAAAGGCATTGTGTGATTTGCCATGATTTTCCTTGAAGTCATAGGCATAGCCTAAAGAAAGTAATTTATGGTGTTTTTCTTTAGGTACCAGGGTCAAGGCTTTTTCATAGGTTGTCTTATCAGGAATGATGATGGCGTTAGCTCTAGCCGAATTATCCTCTAAGATACCATTCATGTTACCTGGTAGGATATCTCCCAGTGGCTCTTGCCAGACCAGAATATCAGTTGCCCCTGTATTTTCCATAGTCCATGAGACGATGAACGGTGTGGCTAAGCTGTTAAAGATAATATGGTCAATGTCACCAAAGACCTGAGCCAAAAAGGCCTTGACAAATTCGGTACGGTTGGCGAAACGACGTAGACTTTGATCAGGCAGTGTCAGGAGGATGTCACCAGTAGCATGATTTTCCAAAATGCGCTCGTCACCTTCTTTGGTTTGGTAGCTAGTAAAGACTGGCTGACCATTCTCATCATGAGTGGTTTTGGCAAAACAGAAACCGTATTTGTTGTAGTGGTCTACTTGACGAACCTTTCCTGACTTGTCCAACCATTCAACACTTTTAACGATACGGGCCTTGCTTTCTTCAGGGAAGGTAATACGGGCACGTTCTTCGGTGAGATTTGACACCTGTGCCACTTGATTGTTACCTGAGATTTCCCAAAAAGCTGGAACAGGAACCTGGTTGAAAAAGCGAGGTTTGCCAGTTTCATCTTGGTCTTCTACATAGTAGGTGAAAGGTGACAGGGTTCCTTTGGGAAGAAAACCATCTGGATTGATGACAACAGTTGTGGCATCACATCCTGCTACCTGAAGGGTATAAGCCAAGTCTTTACTGGCTTGATGATAATTATCACATAAGAAAATCATGAGCGTACCTCCTCAAGTAACTGTTTCCAAGCAGCCTTGACCTGGCTAGTCAAGAAACCTTGGGCAAGGTCATAAGATTTTTGACGCATGGCCTCAATATTACCTTCTTCATAGAGACGGACAATAGCATCCTTATAGGATTTAGTGATGACATCCACAACATGATTTTCAGCGACAGGAAGGAGATAGCCGTTGGCCCCATCTTCGATAAATGTTTGATTACCGTAAGGAACGTCGAAACCAATCATGGGAAGACCTGATCCAACAGCCTCCATGAGGGTAAGTCCAAAACCTTCACTGGTTGAAGCTGTCAGATAGACCTCGTACTGGCTATAAATGTCGGTCAAATCAGCGTGTCCCATGAGGCGAATATAGTCTCCTGCTTGCCCTTCAGCAATAATCTCACGCAACTTGGCATCCATCCCACCACTACCATAAATATCAAAGGTGATGTCTGGTAGGGTCTTATGAACCTCGATCACTGCACGAACTAACCAGTCAATGTGTTTTTCCTGAGCCAAACGTGAGGCCGTAATCATTGAAAATGGCTTACGTGCCTTGTCCTGCCCAACTAATTCAGGCAAGCTTCCCACTGGAATGGTGTAAATCTTTGGATCATGGTTAGTGTAGTGACGAAACTGCCCCTCAAGAATTTCCTTCTGACGGTCTGTCGCTACGATAAAGAAATCAACCTTGTCCGCATTGGTAAACTGGTACTCGTAATAGTTATTCCAGAGAATGTAGTCGTCATCAGTTTGATTGACACTGAAATGTTCAGCGTGAACAACTACCCCTAGACGAGCAGCTTGTGCTTCTTCAAAGACCAGCTGACCAATACCAGTTTCACGGTCCAAGATAACCACGTCATCCTTGGTTAGAGCCAGACGTTTGAAGAAATAGCGAAGGAATTCTTGTTTCCCATAGAGGACCTGATCCGGAAAACGATAGATATCCTGATTATTGTCTCCTACAATCATGTCATAGGCGGTCGAGCCATCTTCATTATAAAAACGGCGTTGGTAAACCTTGGCTTGATTGTCCTTAGGCGCATAATACTCACTGCAATAACGGGTATAAGAGTAAAAATCCTTACGCAAGAGCTTGTCATTGACAAAATAGCTGACGGTTTCCACAGAAACTCCATCTGTCGCACGAAGATGGCAAGCTACCACCAGGTCATCCTGTGGATAATGGTATCGAATCACTGAACCGGAAACTTCCTTGTGTTCAGGATTGTCAGGTAAGATAGCCTCGATTTCAGCTAGTTTGATGGTAGATGGTGCGATTTTGACATCTGTAAAATAGTTATAGAGCCAGATGATTTGGTCATCTGAAAAACCAATCTTGCTGGTCATATGCTCGATATTATCTCCAAGAATGAGATCCATAAAGACAAATTTTGCTTCTTGTCCCATTTCCTGAAAAATCTTGGCACGATAGGCCTGAGCATATTCGACACCACTGCTGGCCCAACCGATACCTAAATTAATGTTATATACTGTCATAATTTCCTTATTTTATGGGAAATGGCTGATGATATCTCCTTTTTTAGTGACTTGCACCTGACTGAGGAGGAGATTACGAACCATATCCTTTCTGATTTGACGTTTCATAGCCTCAAAGCCCTTGTAGGCCTCTTGGTAATACTCGACAATAGGGTTTTTTTGACTGAGTTGCTGGCTACCGATAGCCATTTGGAGTTGTTGCAGATAGTCTACCTGCTCTACCCAGTTATCATCCACAGCCTTAAGCATGGCTAAACGTTGGAAATACTCATTGAGTTCCTTAGTTTTCAACTCCTGCTTCTTGGCCTCCAGCTCACGATAGGCAAACTGGTAAATGAGTTCCAAGACTTCTTCACGATTGTTAAGATCCAAATCTTTAGGAATCTCATTGATGCGGAAACTGATATTTCGCAAGATAAAGTGATAGAGATTTTCTGCTTTTGAGAAATCTTCATCAGCCACAGCCTGATCGATAAAGTCGTCAAGTACCTCATCGATAACAGTATCCAAACCTTGATTGTGGAAGATGAGACGGTCACGTTGTGCATAAATCATCTCACGTTGGATGTTCATACTTTCTGCAAACTCAAGCGTCTGACGACGTGAGGTACGACCAGAACTTTCACTGGCTTCTTGGGCTTTTTGAACCAATTTACGGTACTTACGACCGGTCAATTCCTTAGGCTCAATGTGGTCACTAATGGCATATTCTTTGTAAGTACGGTGAACCCATGATGGACCGTATTTCTTAATCACGTCGTCTTCAAGTGAGACGAAGAATTTAGACATGCCAGGGTCTCCTTGACGTCCAGAACGGCCACGGATTTGCAGGTCAATACGTTGACTTTCCATACGTTCGGTACCGATAACAACCAAACCTCCGAGTTCAGCTACACCCTTACCAAGCTTGATATCCGTTCCACGTCCAGCCATTGAGGTCGCAACCGTCACGGCACCCATTTGTCCTGATTCGGCAATCATTTCCGCTTCACGTGGTGCATTGTTAGCATTCAAGAGGTTATGAGCGATTCCTTCACGCAAAAGCAGGGAAGAATAGAGCTCTGACATTTCCACTGACCCAACGAAAATCAAGATTGGATTGCCTTTTTCATGATAATGCTTAACATACTCTAAAGAAGCGAAGACCTTCTCTGGTAAGGTCGCATAAATCTTATCGGGATAGTCGATACGTTGTTTCTTACGGTTGGTTGGGATTTGAATGACCTTCATGCCATAGGTGTCTAGGAATTCTTTTTCAGCTACCTTACCAGTCCCTGTCATCCCTGAAATTTTCTGGAATTTTTTAAAGAGACTTTGGTAGGTGATGGAAGCCATAGCTCTGGTTTCTTGTGACAGGGCCACTAATTCCTTGGCTTCGATAGCTTGGTGGAGTCCACCTTGGAGCTTGGTTAATTCCAAGAGACGACCTGTTGATTTGTCAAGAAGCACCACTTCCGGCCCCTTCTTGCCATCTCGAATAATGTAGTCCTTGTCCTTTTTATAGAGCAAGTGGGCACGAAGTGAAAAGAGTAGGTGACGGGCAAAGGTACTATTTTCCTCATCGTAGAGGTTGCCGATACCCAGATAACTTTCGGCAGCCTTAGCCCCCTTAGTCGTCAACCAAACTTCACTTTTTTCCTCTTTAAAGACATAGTCTTCACCCTCAACCAAGGTAGTCATCAGGGTGTCCATCATCCCATAGTAGTTGGACTGAACACGAGGTGCACCAGAAATAATCAAGGGCGTCTGGGCACTATCAAGAAGGACCGAGTCCACCTCATCGACAATGGCATAGTTAAAAGGACGCATGTATTTCCCGTCTTGGTTAGACGCAAGGTTATCAATCAGATAGTCAAAGCCTAGGCTAGCATTGGTCGTATATACGATGTCTGATTGGTAGATGGCCCGCTTTTCTGATGGATCCATCTCATTACTGCCTTCTACACAAGGAACACCAATCGTCAAACCTAGGAACTCATAGACCTGCCCCATTTCCTCAGCGTCACGGATAGCCAAGTATTCATTGGTCGTAACTAGGATGGCTCCTTGACCTGACAAGGCATTCAGGTAGACAGGCATGGTAGCCGTTAGAGTCTTACCTTCACCTGTATTCATCTCGGCTATATGACCTTGGTGCATGACAATGCCTCCCATGACCTGAACATCATAAGGGAACATGCCTAGCACGCGCTTATCCGCTTCACGAACAACCGCAAAAGCTTCTGGAAGAAGGTCATCCAAGCTTTCTCCTTGGGCCAAACGCTCCTGAAATTCCTGCGTTTTATTTTTCAACTCAAGGTTGCTCAAACCAGCCATTTCATCAGCTAGGCCATTGATTTCCTTGAGTATCTCCTTAACAGGGAGAATAGGATTCAGTTGTTTAAACATGTTCTTCTCCTGTTTCTTCCAGTTTTAAGCTGTAGAAATCCAGCTCTTTGACCCCAGCACTCAAAAGCGAAATACTATAGGTATAAGCTTCGTGTGGGTAGACAAAGGTCATCTGAGTACTTTTTTCAATAAGCTGCTTGATTTCATTATCATAACGGTCCAAAAAGCTAACTTTCAAAAAGACTGAGCCTGTTG
The DNA here is from genome assembly GCF_030284685.1 of Streptococcus raffinosi. Lineage (NCBI taxonomy): Bacteria > Bacillati > Bacillota > Bacilli > Lactobacillales > Streptococcaceae > Streptococcus > Streptococcus raffinosi. The sequence goes on along the minus strand of NZ_JASUZV010000018.1, from coordinate 23,157 downwards.
GTACAGCTTCGAGATTAGCCGTCAAGTCATAGCTGTGCCCTTTTTTCAATAATGGGAGGTCAGGCTGGGTACGATCTGATTGATAGTTTTGGATAGCCACCCAGGACTTAATGTCAGTTCCTGATGGCACCAAAGGATTGTAAAATTGCACAGAACCATCTTGGCGTTTAACAACTGTTGAACCATACATATAAGTCCTAAGATTTAAGCCCCACAGAATTTCTGATTTCTTGTTTCTGAACATTCTTACTCCTTTCTTCCAAAATCATTTTCTAAAATCATACGGTAAAAATTGACAAACCAAGTTGTCGCCGTAGCAGAATCATCGTTGTGTCGACCTGATGTTCCCTTGCTAAGAATCTTAGACCCCGAGTAATAGAGAGACTTGGTGATATCCTCGTAAGCCGTCGGATCCATATCCTCGTCCTTCATGTAGGAAAGACCAAAGGTCGTGTTTGAAAAATCTGCTTTTTTAAACTTATCCCAGAACTTCTGATTAAGGGCCTCAACACCGTCATTATCCAAACGTCCTGTCTGCAAATGCAAGACATCAATCCCTGTTGGAAAGACCTCTGGCGCCAAGAGTCGGGCACGGTTACCGATCGTACCAACATTAGCTAGAGGTTTAGACATGATAATGGCATGAGGTTCAAAGTCTGCACCGTAGTACATTGATGGAAAAGTTCCCATAGACATCCCAGAGAGGATGAGTTGATCATTATCAAAGCCTAGATAATCCAAGTAATGTTGAATAGTGTTCTTGATACTATTTTCAAATTCTTTCGTTCCCATGTAGAAGGCTCCCCCTAGGAGTCGAGGGTCTGAAAAGAGCAAAAAGGGAGTTCCCAAAGCTTTCATCATCCCAAAACCTTCGAAACCTTCTGCAGGACGGAAACCGGAAAAGTAAACAGACAAAGGTGGCTTGAAGTCGCCAGGATAAAAGAAATAGTTGACTTCCTGACGTTTGTGATCATGGAGAATACCACCGCCAAGGACAAACTTCCCAAACTGGAAGCGAGTCAAGCGTTGGTGAAGCCCACCAATGGTAATCTTACCCTGTCCCTTCATCTCCAGACTCGCTGACAAAAGGAAGGTTCTATCCTCGTCAAGGACAATAGCTCCCTTGCGCATTTCTTCTTCTGAAACGATGTAGGTCTTGAAGATATCTACAACTGAACCTTCTGGCACAAGATTGAGAATTAAACGGCACTCGCAGGTCTCATCTTTGTCAAATTCCAACCAAAGTTCAATAGGATTTTCCTTGCTGGCTCTGATATTATAGGTCCAATCTAAAACCGGCGTATACTCCTGACCATAATCACCTGACAAAATCACACTCTCATAACCGTGATAAGTCACTTGTCCCGTGAAATTGGGGTTGGCTTGAATCCTAAATGGAAACAATTTATCCCCATATTGACCTGAAAAGAGCGCTTTGGAAAGGGTAATAATCAGCTGGCCTTGATTTGAAAAATCCGTCGGAACAGCACAAATTTCCTTCAGAAACTGAAGAAGGCTCTCGTCTGATACTTTTATGGTTTGGTCAAAGAAAACAGTATGAGGAATCAAACATTCTCTAATAGCCATCAATTCCTCGAGCCCTTCAGGACTATCTACAAGAACTGCTGTGAAAGTCTTGATTTCGTCAGCTTCGATGGTTTCTTGCAAGGTCTCAAGTTGACCAAGAGGACTAAAATACCAATTCATATTTTCAGGAATTTCCTGATTTTCTGACCAGTTAGCTGATCCAACTTGTAGTATTTTCAAGCGTTTATCCTTGGCCATGCTGCTCCTCCTTCAACCAATTTTCCCATTTTTGCACCAAACGGTCTCCTGTATTTTCCTTAATTTTCTCAATAGAATAGATAAGCGAACGGTTCCAGTTGTTCAACTGACCCAAATAGTAATAAGCTCCCTTTTCAAAATCAGACAAGTGCTTCAAGATATAACCATTTTCTTGATGGGTCACATACTCAGACGCCACTCGGTTAATCTGTGGAATACCGGCACTAATTCCTGCGATTTGGGTATAGCGGTTAGGCTCCTTACTCAAGTCGACAATGAGTCGTGTAAACCGAAGAGACTTGATAAGAGCCGTCTCGTCACGGAGGTCTTGGAATGAAAAACGACTGATGATTTCATTGTTCTCTTCCAATCTATTTTCCGCACCACTACTTTCAACAACCTCTTCAAAGACTTCTGAGCTAAAACGTTCGTCAATCATTTTTTCAACTTGATGTTCCAAATTTTGAAGTTGCTCTGGATTGGCATTAAAGGCCCCAAATTCAACACGAGTCTTAGGATACTTGGCTACGAATGCTAATACTTGATAAATAGCCTCTAAATCCAACTGATTCAAATCAACCTGATAGAAAATCTTAGACTCTTTGACACGTTGACTGGTTCCCAAAGCCAAACGGGTATCAAAGGAAGCCATGTGTTTAAGCTTCTTGGCCTCTTCTGGATAGGCGACCTGAAGTTGCTCCAAGTAATCATAGCGGTCAGCAATCAACAAGTCAACTTGTGGCAAGAAGCTTGCATAGGCATCAATACTGTCATCTTGATTTCGTTCTGCAAACCAGGTCAAAATCTTGATATTTTCTGCTGGTAAGTGATTAAAGAGGGGCTTGTTGTGACGCAAGTCTGAAGCTATAACAAAGCGGTCCTCATTCGTCACTTTTTCTGCCAAAAATTTATCCAAAAATTCCCAAATGACTTCCGAAAGGTCACCGTAGTAACTCTTATTAAAGCGGCCGTCTGTTCTAGGATTAGCCACAATCCCACGTCCATCAAAGAAGTGACAAAGCTGCCAAACTCCCTTAGCATTTAGGTAATTGCGATAGATTGGCTGACCATTTTCATAATAGAGACTACTTGAAATAAAGCCACGATCATCATAGACATCTTCACGGATGATTTGCTCTTCATTAAAGTAGCGAATCATGGCAATAAACCCTTCAGTACCGAACTCAATTTCGGCATAACGCTTGTGCTGGCATTGAACCACAATAGCAAACGGTGTATAGACAAAGGTAGAGCCTTCAGGCCAGTCCAAATCGGTCACCTGCAGGTTTCGCATAGCTTCATCGCTAATTCCCTGAATCAAGTCAAAGATGGCTGTGGCCTTAACTTCCAAGACATCATGACGGTGTAAGAAATAACGCAAATGTGGCTGGTAGGCCAAAAGCAAGAGCTGCGGAGTCAGCTCCTCATCCTGAAAAATACGGACTTGGTGTAGACTATCATCAAATTCAATTTTTTGACGTGTCAGATACCAAGGGTCAATGGACGTCTTCCAAAATTCATCCGTCTGCCCATACCAAGCTGGAATAAAATAATACATGAATTCTCCTTTATTGTCTTTACATCACAATACTTGAGATTGAGGGGTAGACCGATCACATGTCACCAGCCTACCTCTCAACCCCATGAGGGGTGAGTGTTTTATACATTTTCAAAAAGTGGGGTATAGGAAGTGTTGAGCTTCAAAGCTTTCATTTCCTCGTTAACATTGTAAATCATACCGCTAAAAATCAAGAAGGTCCCTGGAATCATACTCAGTTGCAAATAATCTGGATTGACCAAGACAACTAACATGGGAACCCCTGCCATAAAGAGCATGTAAAGGGCACCGATGAAACCAAGCCTAAGAACTAAGCGGTTGATATAAGCACTGGTTTCTTGACCTGGATAAACACCATAGATGTATTCACCCGACTTGCGCATCCGTTCAGAGATTTGTTCACCACTAACATTAACAAAGGCAAAGGCTAAACCGAGAACGAAGAGCATGACCATATAAACGGCCAGCCAGATGGGTTGACCGACAGTCAAGGCCTTGATGGCACCACTGGTCCACTTGTTTTCAGGATGGATAAATTGAATCAGCATAAAGACGTACTGAGGAATGCTGACTAGAGACATGGCATACATGAAAGGCATCCCTCCAGCTGGATTCAACATAATATCCAAGTAAGAATATTGTTTGAAGCGGTTATGAATATTGATTTTATTAATTGAAATACGATATCTGGCCCGTTGGACAACTCCTGAAATATAGAGGAAGACCAAACTGAACAGGATTAAGGGAAGAAAGACATCCCAACCGATACCTAACTTATCAAAACTCTCCATGACTTGGAAAGGCAAATTAGCCATCATACTTGCCATCAAGATGACAATGGAACCACCAATCCCAAAGAGGGAGTTAAGATCTGATAGCCAGACCAAGAAAAAAGTCCCGGCAATCAACAGAATCGTATTCATAAAAATGGCGAGGCCAGCATTGACCCCGGAGACGATAGGCAGGTTTAAGGACACTGCCAAGGACTGGACGACTGCGATTGCTAGAGTCAAATACATTCGCCTACGGTCCTGAATTTCAATAGGGAGGTTTTTTAAGCCCATTTTCTTAGAGAAAGAAAACATCTGCCAAAGAATCATGGCCGACATCCAAGGCGACAAGCCCACTGAGAAAAGTGACATGGACCTGAGGTTTCCTCCCATCATTGCACTAGAGAAAGCCAAGGAACCTATGACTCCTCCAAAGATATTGGCATGTTTCAAATCCACAAAAGGAAGAACCAATTGATTCCCTACACAATAAATGAAGAGGAAAAAGATGGTCCATAAGACACGCTTGGTAATTATCGATTGACTAATTTTTTTCACTATTACTCCTACTTCCTGCCTCTGTGGACAGGCTAATCTTACCTTATGAAAGGCGAGACAGACATTACTCTCTGTCTAAGTCACTGAGTTTTTTATTTCCTATTCATACCAAAACCAAACGAGCAAAAGCCTCATCAAAGGCTCTTTTTACGCATTTGACGAATGGTCTCAGCCATCTCTTTCCAACGATCTCTTGAGTAAGTCTGTTGGTTATGTTTGGTTGACTTGAGATCCTCAAAACCTAGAATGGGTTTATTTTCGAACCTAAAGGCATCAAGGATTTCCACTACCTTTCTTCCAGGATTAATATCCAAAAGGAGGTCACTGGTATGAACCAACTCCAAGTCTAAACCATTTAAGCCTGCAATGGCTGAGTAAACTGTCACATTAGGATAAGTAATTAATTGTGCCAGTTTATCTGAAACATGCTGGCGACAGGCAATCTTAAACTGAACCTTAGGAAGCGCAGAGATAAGATCTGTCAAATGCGGAATTTCTGCAATATTGGTATAAATCAGGCAGGTAAATGGACGCCCCTTCGGATAAATCATATCCTCTAAGAGTGGTAGCAAGCCAGGATTATTCCCCACCTCAGACCAATCCATTTGGGCATAGAACCACCAAACGTCACGATAGGCTTGACAGGCTAAAGGCAACCAAGGCTTACGATGTGAGGCGTAGTGTAGAACCTTAGGATAAGATTGTCCATTAGGCAAATGGAAACCAGCCAAACTCGACTTGGTGACGGCATAGTTATTGTCAAAAGACAAGGGCAACCAGTTATTACGGAAGACCATATTCAAAATAGACTGCTCCGCAAATGGTACCTTATCATGCCACTCACTGGTCATGTCAATTAAGTGGCGTCTCATGTTGTACTGCTTCCAATAGGCAGTATCAATCACCATGAACCCGGCATCAAACATATACTGACGGTCCTGAACCTGAATAGCATAATCACGTACAGCAGCCAGAGGGCGACCCTGCAAATCAAGTGTGAAAAGATCCTCCAGTGAACCCGTAACCACCATATCACTATCCAGATACAGTGCCTGTTCCTCAGACACAAAATCAGCTACAAAATAGCGGAGATAGCTGGCATAGTTACTATTAGTCTTGTATTGCTTGATCTGACTACTGTCCACACGACAGTTAATCACCTCACTACCAAAAGCAGCCAGATGACGGTTGAGCCCCCTGAACCATTCTTGTGAGAAATCATCGTTAATCAAGTAAAAACGGATATTACGATGGTGAAAAATGATGGACTTCATGGTCGCAAGCACTTGATCAACATAACCATAGTTAGCCGCTAGGACAATAGCACGCTTTTTGGTCTCATAACGTTGAGGCGCTAAGCGTAAGACCTGATATTTTTCCTGAATAGAGCGGTAGGCATCAGAATGCGTAAGCCCTTGCTCTTCCACATTTTTCAGGCAAGCAGCCAGCATCTGACGGTAGGTAATCATGTATTTTTCCATAGGGAAACCATGACTAGCCACAATAGCCAAGCGCTCTTCCATGGCGTAAACCAAGGTCATCATCCAGTCCTGCATCCAAGTCGCCGATGGCATCTCAGGACTCTCACGATAAATGTAGAGACCCTTGTTAAGGTAAATCGTGCGCTCACTCATGAGATAGGCCTTAAGATTGAAAAAGCCGTCCTCCCCCACATGTTCTTTAGGGAAAAGCAAGTCGTTAAACAAAGAACGCTTGTAGAGTTTCCCAGTCGCAGAAATCAGGGCGATATTAATGTTGTTAGTTTCTTCAAAGAGGCCGTCTATAATCTGAGCCGGTGAATAAACCTGCTCGTAATAGTCTTCATCTTTGATGTGAAAATAAAAGCGATTCTCCGATTCCTTATAGACACTATAATTGGCCACAGCAATATCAGCCTCATAAGCCAAAAGTTTGCTATAGAGGTCTTCCAAATAGGTTGACTCAACCCAATCTTCCGCATCCACATAAGTCACATAGTCACCCTTAGCTTGGCGGATACCAATATGACGGGCATCTGAAAGTCCACCGTTATCCTTTTTAAAATAAAGAATACGTGAGTCCTGAGCAGCATATCTACGGCAAATCGTATCACTATTATCTGTTGACCCATAGTTGATGAGAATGATTTCAAGATTTTGATAGGTTTGACCCAAAACACTGTCTAAACAGGTCTGAATCTGCTTTTCTACATTGTAAACGGGTATAATTACGGAAATTTTTTCTGTCATTTTTATGTCTTATTTCTTCTAACTAGTATTAGTGTTCTGTCTCAAACAGCTCCCTATACACAAGGACCCGTTTAAGAGGTTAACAGCAGTTTCTGCAGTCACAAAAGATAAGGACTGTCAGCACTTTCTATATCCTTTTCCCTGATTTTAACGAGACTTAACCATATTAGATTATATCATACAATCACTTAATTTTCTAATAGATTAACTTTTATATGAGGAATTTTTTGCAACATTATTTCCTTTTATTTTTCAGAAAAAACTGACAGTTGGGACGCTTCTAACAAAGGGACTAGAAAAAGAGATAGGTCAGATGACAGCTATCTCTTAGAATGGTTAAAAAGTTTGGTGGAGGCTCTTAATCTCTCTACTCCCCCTACCCCTTATCCACAATCTTAATACGGCTACTGCCATCGTGCGACTTAATGATGGCTAGTTGTTGGGCAATGCCTTCTTTCATGTCGTCCACATGGCTGATGACACCGACCATGCGATTTTCACCGATTTGTTCCAAGACGGCAATAGCCTTGGTCAGGGCTTCCTTGTCTAGCGATCCGAACCCTTCGTCGATAAAGAGGGCTTCAATAACGGCACCCTTGCTTTTATTTTGCACGACTTCTGAGAGGGATAGGGCAATGGCCAGTGCAGCAATAAAGGTCTCACCACCAGACAAGGATTTGACAGAACGCTCGCTACCTGTCAGCTGGTCATAGACATTGATGTCCAAACCAAAGTGATCACGTGCCCTGCGTCCTTCTTCACTCAGGACAAAGGAATAGCGATTATCCGTTAAGAGACCGATGTAGTTGGCATTGGCATAATCCAAGATTTGTTGGAAATACTGACGGATGACGTAAACTTCCAGATTGAGACGACCAGTTAGAGCCGTATTTTCTCCCTTGACCACCTTGACCAAGTCACTGAGTTCTTGGTGGGCCTTGAAGGCCTCTTGGTTGCTATCTTGAAGGGCTTTGGTGGCTTGGTAGGTAGCCGTCGCATCCTTAAGACCTTTTTCCATGACGGACACCTGAGCCAGTTGCTTATCATAGCTTTCCTGACTAACCTCTACAGCTTGTGTTAGATTGCCAAGGTCCGGCTTTTCTTGGTCTTTGATAAGCTCTTGACCCTTGACAATCTGCGCCTTCAATTCTTGTTTAAGAGTTTGGTAGCTTGTCAATTGAGCCTGGAGCTTAGGAATGGCTTGATGGTTAACCTCAAGCAACCAGAGCTGAATTTGCTCTAGGTCATTGGTGAGAGCTCCTTCAGCCATAAGATTTTGGTCTAGTTCAGCTGATAAACGCTGAACATCTTTATTGGCTTTTTCTTTAGAAGTGGTTATGGTCTCAACTTGCCCCTTGATTTCTCTAATATCGGAATGAAGTTGGTTGTAGGCTTCACCATTCTCCTTGACCTGTTTCTCATAAAGAGCCAAATCCTGCTTGGCATGTGCAATACGGTCTTGATAAACCTCTACGGACTCTAGCTCTGGATGAGCTTTCTGCAAGTCCTCTAGGCGCTCCCTAGCTTGGTCAAGCACCGCCTTGGCCTCTTGATAGCTCTTAGCTAAATCTGTCGTCTTTTCTTGAGCTTTACCTATCTCATCTTGATATCGGACATAATCTGTCTCTTCCTTATCATAGCGTGTTTGGAGTTCTTGATAATGCTTCTTAACTTGTTTTAACAAGTTTTGTCCATGACTGGACTCATAGCTCTCAGCAAACTCAAATTCAAATTGACCTTCAACTTGTTCCTTCAGTTCTTGGTAATGCTCTACCAGTGTTTGCTCAGCTTTTGCCACTTGGTCAAGCAGGTCATGACGTTTAGATTCGACCTCGCTCAAGGTAGCCTGACGATTTGACAAGGTAGCGACTTGCTTTTCTTTTTGAACTTGAAGCTTCTCCACCTGGTCCATGAGATCCCTCAAAGCCGCTTCATCAGCTTGATTCGCATCAACCTTAGGATGTTCCAGAGCACCACAAACCATACAAGGCTGACCATCCTCTAATTCTGCCTGCAACTGGGCAATCATGAGCTGACGGCGTGAGGCTATGGTTGTTGCTAACTTCGCTTCCAATTTCTTGAGGCTTTCTTGGGCTCGGTCAATTTCCAAAGACAGCCTTTGATGACGTTTGTCGGTCTTTTCCAACTCCTGATTCAAGTCCTCTATTTCTTTCAGGTCCTGAGCCAGTTGTTTTTCCACACTGTAGTCCACAGACTGGAGGAGTTTTTCGGCCTCATGCAAGCTATCTACACTAAGACGATTGGCCTCCAAATCTGACAAGGACTTGTTAAGAGTCTCAATCTTTTTCGACGCCTGCTGATAAGTTCCTTCCAACTGCTTGTAGTTAGTTCTTGAACGTTTGATTTTCTCCTGCTCTTGGGCCAGACTCTGGGCATAAATAATGTCCTCTTTCCAAACTCCCATCTTTTCTTCTTTTTGAAGAAAAGCCTCAGATTGAGCTGCAAGTGCCTCTTTTTGAGCCTTAACGTCCTCAAAAGCCTGCTCCTTGACACTTAAAGCTTCCTGCGCAATTTCAAGGTCCTGTTCTAATTGCAACAACTGCTTCTGATACTGCTTCAAGCTACTAATGGTTTCTTGTAAGCCTTGAGCAAACTGCAATTCCTCTAGGTGTGCTTTAGCCACTGCCTGTTCTTGAGCACCTTCCTCAATTTCCAGACGATAACGCTCCTTGGCTTGCTCCAATTCTTGAAAAATCTTTGCCAAATCTTGAGCACTTTGCAAGCTTTTCTGCAGTTTAGCCAAGTCCTCATGGGCATCCTTCAAGATGCTTTTCTGCTCCTTAAGACTTTCTTGACGCTGAGACAGAAGCTCTTCAAGACGGGCCAATTTTTCAGAGGCTGGCGTTTGGGCCAAGACGGCTAATTCCTCCTCAGACCACACCTGACTGGCAAAATGACCATTTAGCTGAGCCTGACGCTTATCCATATCCTTATTGCTCTGACGAAGACGCTCTTCCAAGCTCTTTTGAAAACGGTCAAAAATACCTGTTCCAAAGATTTTCTTCAAAATTTGGGTCTTGGTCTTGGAATCTTCTTTCAAGAATCGACTAAAATCATTTTGCGGAAGAAGGATAATCTGCTTGAACTGCTCGGCATTGAGCCCCAAAATCTGCTCAATCTGGTCACCAACTTCCTTGATTTTATCACCAAGTTTTTCAATTTCCTGACCCCCAATCTTATCCACAATGACTAGAGAAGCTGTTGCTTTTTGTATGGTCGTACCACCGCCTCGCTTGGCCCTCTCCTGCTGGAGAACACGCTCAATGCGATAAAGATGCTTGCCCTGTTGGAAGTAAAAAGTCACCTTGGTCAAGTCGTCCTCTGGACCAGCGAAGGTCGACCGCATCTCCTCGACATTACGATCACCACTGGTCGTCGCAAACAAGGCTACCGTCATGGCATCAAAGAGGGTACTCTTACCAGCCCCCGTGTCTCCACCAATCAAAAAGAGGGGAGCATGGTCAAACTGGGTGAAATTGATGATTTCCTTACGATAAGGCCCAAAATTGGTCAATTCTAACTGAACTGGTCTCATTGTCGGCTCCTCTCAATCTCTTCAAAAATACTTTCCACAAGGGCAGTCTGTCTCTCAGACAAGACATCACCCCCAGTCACTGTCTGGTAAAAATCAGAGACAATTTCCTGCGGCGACTGCATTTCCAAATCTTTTAAGTGCTGATCAACAGTCAAGCTTTCTTCCCTGACATCACCAAGACGACTGAAGGTGATTTCCACAATATCTGTCCCATAAATTTCTTCTAGACGGGCACGCACATTGACTCCCTCTAATTCCTTACGACTGGACAGTTGAATATCAAAGGCAAACCAAGCCTTTTGACAAGGCTGTTCCTTATAAAATTCAGGTAACATCAAGGTTTCAAAAGGCGCCTGCAAGGCTAAAATCGGGCGTCTAACCTCTAGAGGATGGAAGGCCTGAGACAAATCACCAGACGCATCCAATTCAACAATATAGACACCTTTTTCTTCCTTACGCTTGGCTTCTTTGACATTAAAGGCGACCGGACTGCCTGAATAGTGCACGCGCTTGGTTGGACTGGCAAAGCGCGTATGGATATGCCCCAAGGCTACATAATCGAAAGCCTTGAAAAGGTCACTAGTCACATTGGTAAGACCACCTACCGTATTGCTAGTTTCAGACAACATCAATTCCCGTAGACTTTGACCATCTTGGTCATCCTTCTTAGAAACCGCAAAATGCGTCACCAAAATATGGGCCTTGTCAGGATCAAAGGCTTTTTCCATATCTTCAATAATGTAGGCCAAGGCATCACCAATCCCCTGAATTTCCTTATCCTTATCATCCTTATAGTAGATACGAGCATCAATAGGGTCGATAAAAGGCAGCAGGAAAATCTGGCAATCCTCCAACTCAATAGGCTCAAAAGCCTCCTCTAAACGTGTGCTCAAATGAAGGCCCTGAGGTTGAAAAAAGTCTCGCCCAAAATGCAAACGTTCAGCCCCATCGTGATTGCCGCTGATAGCATAAACAGGAATCTGCTCCTCCAAGACCAAACGTGCCAAGGTCTTATTAAAAAGCTTAATGGCATCCACAGGCGGTACCGCACGGTCATAGAGGTCTCCCGCAATGATGACCCCATCTACCTGTTCCGAAATCGCCAAATCCACAATTTGTTGAAAAGCCCACTCCTGCTCCTCCAACAAAGACCAGCCATTGAGCGTTCGCCCTACATGCCAATCTGACGTATGTAAAAACTTCATGACAGTCTCCTCATTCGTTTTGTCTTACTCTATTGTACCTTATCAAACTAAATACTGCTTAAAAGAGTCACAAACTTAGTGACGTTTCTTGCTTTTTATCTGTAAAGACAAAAAAATCTCTCCCGAGCAATTCACACTCGAAAGAGTTTTTTTTAGTATTTATGAGAGATAAGATAGGAAATCTTAGTCTTGTTTTTTACGACGGTTCATAGCTGCAAGTCCAGTCATGAGTCCCATGACAACAACACCCATTGCTTCGAGGTTGTTACCTGAGTCACCTGTTACTGGCAATTGTTCATCGCCTTCTTTAGCTTTATCAGAACCATCTGCCTTCTTACCATCTTTATTTCCAGATTTCTTCTTATCTGAACCTTTACCGTCTGAAGCACCATCAGCAGCTGAACCAGATCCTGAACCCTTAGATCCTTTAGAACCGTTTGAAGTTGCTTTAACAGCTTTAGAAGTTGAGCTTCCACCATTAGCAGTTGAAGGTGTTGAACCATCTTCAACCTTGCGGTAGATGTAAGTAACAACTGTTTGACCTTCAGTCATCTTGTCTGTTGATTTACCTTCTTGACGAATCAATTCGTATTTTACACCATTACGGTAGATGTAACGGTCGCCGTGAAGGTTAACATCAGCACCAACAGAGTTAGTGATAACAAGTGGCATCTTGATTTGGTTACCATATTCATCACGGTAGATAACGACGATTGTACCAACTTCTTTGTTAACTGCTGGTTTAGCAGGCTCTGCATTGATTAACTTGTAAACAACCTTAGTATCTTCACCAGGATTGCTTGGTGTCACACCAGTCTTATCAGCCTTGTAACCTTTAATCTCAGGAACAAGCGTCATAGCAGCCTTGGTTGGGTCATTAGGGTCATTTGTGTAAGAGATTCCTTCAGCACCTGGGATTGGATTCCCTTTTTCGTCAACAGGAATGATCTTACCAAATTTAGTGTAAGTAACCGTTTCAACCTTGCTGTCCATAGTAACATCTTGAGCAGCTACACGGCCTTTATCAGCGAAGTAACCATTAACCAATGGTGTGATGACGAGGTCAAATTTAGTCTTATCTGCCTTCCATTCACCAGTTGTAAGAATATCGCCTGTTACAGAATCAAGGGTCAATGAACGTTTCCATTGTGCCTTTTGAACACTGTCTGCTGGCAATTTCGCATTGCTGTCTTTACTTGCATAATGAACAGTGTAAGTCACATCCTTGAGGTAGGCATCCTTAGCAGGCCATTTTGGACCATTTGGTTGGTTAGGATAGATTGGCGTACCTGGTTCGTGAGCATCATCTGGATTAAAGTCAAGTGCAACACGTTTGAAGCTTACTGTCCAAGCTTGATCTACCGTACTGTCCAAATCAAATGTTGCACCAGCTGGGTAACCATCTGTCACAAGGACATAGCCAAGGTCTTGATAGTGTTTGATGCGCTCAGCTGTCGAATAACCAACCGCTTCGCCAGATTTACCAGCTAAAGCAACGGTTTCAAGCGTAGAACCACCGGTTTCATCACGATAAGTGACACTTGCTTTTTGGTCATTCTTAACATAGACAACCTTAGTATCGCTAGACAAATCACCTGGTGTCGCAGGTACAACCTTAGCAGTGTATCCTGGGATAGTAGGCAAGTTCTTGTCAACAGCAATCATCTTAGTTGCATCGTTAGGATCGTTGATGTAGGCAGTATCTGAAACACCTGGAATTGGATTGCCATTTTCATCCACAATGATGAATTTACCAAAGGCCTTGTAAGTTACGGTATCAGTTGCTTCTGGAGCATCTGGAGTAACTGTCTTGCCACCTGCTAGGGCTTTATCAGCAAAGTAACCTGTTACAACAGGAACTTTAACGCTAGCATAGGTGTGGCTAGCTTCATTCCAAGTCACCTTACCAGTTGCTTGGTTATCTTTACCTGCAAAAGTATAGTCAGATTTCACATCTGCTGCCGGTGTCTTGTCGCCTGCACCTTGGAATGTAACCGTTTGTTTAGTTGCTTTAGTCACATCGTTAACGATAGCTACGTAAACGACACGTGTGTCTTCACCAGGATTTGATGGAGAGGCTGGAAGGGCTTTAACAGTGTAACCAGTGATACTTGGAATTGTCTTGTCGATGGCAATCATCTTAGTCGCATCATCTGGATCGTTTGTATAAGCAGTTGTTGAGATACCTGGAATTGGATTGCCATTTTCATCAACAGCAATGAATTTACCAAAGGCCTTGTAAGTCACTGTATCAGTTGCATTTGGGGCATCTGGAGTAACTGTCTTACCACCAGCTACTGCTTTATCCGCATAATAGCCAGTCACAACTGGAGTCTTAACTGTGCCATAAGTATGGCTCGTTGCTGTCCAAGTTGTTGTGTTAGTTGTAGGATCTTCTTTACCGCTAAAGCTAAAGTCATTTTGGGTGTTAGCAGCTGGTGTCTTAGCATCAGCACCTGTGTAGTTAACGGTTTGACTGGTTGCCTTAGTCACATCTTTAGTATCTTTTTCAACGATAATGTGGTAATGGTAACCTGGTGCCAAATATTGACCGCCACCATTAGCATCAATAGAAGCATCTAAACCTTGAGCGCCATTGGCAAATTGAACGAGGTCAACGACACGACTTTGATTGTAGGCCCAAGAACGATTTGAGCGAATCGTTGCAATACCGTTAACATAGTCATATTGACGTTCTGCTTTCAAAACATCCACATAAGCATTTGCTCTAGACTTATCAGCAGATGCGTACTTGATACGGTAACCTGCTGGCACTGGTGGAAGTTCTGTTATACCGGCATCATAGATTTTATTGTAAGTTTTACCGTTTGCTGTAATTGTTTCAGTTGAGTTGTTAATACGGTAGGTTGAAGAGTTTGGAATCTTGTTTCCAGCTTCATCCACATAGTCGATAATACCAAGGTTGGCATAGTTTACGACAACCACATATCTACCAGTCGCATCGTCAATGTAGTCATAAGCTCTCATGACACCATCGCTATCACGACCGACTTTAAGGTGGTTGATGTAGTCAATGTTAACAAAGTACTGTTGACGTTCTGGCAAATAGTTCAACTTATAGCCAAGGTTGGTCAAGTCAGGGTTGGTTGAGCCTGCTCCAGCATTGGTCAAAACAGTAAGCGCATCAACTGGACGAAGGTCACGGTTTGCGACCGCAAGTCCCATAGCATTGATGAGGTTTTCAGAGTTAAGACTAGCTTCAGCTGCGTTTAATTCGTTGCTTGTCACAGCCAACTCGCTTGTAGCTACTTTAAGGGCGCTATTAACAGCCTTTGATTCTGTGCTAGTAGCTTCTGTTGCTGTTGCAACTGAAGTGGCTGCACCAGTCGTTTGAGCTGAGACTTGTCCAGCTACAGGAGCCTCAGTGGCTGCTGTTGAGCTAAGGGCTTGTGCACTTGTAGCTACTGAAGTTGCTTGCGCTGCTGCAGACTCAGAGCTAACTTGTGAAGCAGCATGTGACGCTACTTCTGAGCTAGCTGCTGTTTGACTAGTCGAAGTTGCCTGGCTGGCTGGTGCTACTGATTGGGACTGTTCGCTGGCCAAAGCCACAGTTGACACTGAGCTTGGTGCATTTTCTGTTGTTGTTGGGGCCGTTGATGCCGCTGCCGGTGTTGACTGTTCTACAACCACATCAGGTTCAGCAGTTGTTGCCATACCTGTAGTAGCTGGTGCTACCGTTTCATCAGCTTGTGCGCCCTGTGCATTTGAAAAGATTGAAACTCCCAAAAGAACAGAGGCTACACCAAAGCTGTATTTCCGTAATGAAAAATGTTGGCGTTTATTAAACATATCTCTCATAGTAATAAAATTCCTCAATATCCAAATTACTTTATATACGTCTTCCATTTTATACCATAATTATTAAATTGTCAAATATATACTAATAATTGTTTGTAAATTTAATTTTTCTTAGAAAACATTAATCTTTGTCCCTTATCTAAATCCTTTGATTTATCAAAGCGTTCTAACCATAACTTTCCAAAATGAACCACTTTGTCAGTTTTATAATTTTCAAAAGACTTTCATAAGCAGACTCTTTTTATTAAAAATCCGTCTCCACGCTACTCTTTTATGTTCTTTTTATGATAAGGATTAAAAAATACAAGATCAATCGGTGATAAGCTGACCTTATGCTTTCCCTATTGCCAATCTAATGATAGAAAATACCTCTCTCCGCTAATTTTTTGACAAGACTCAAAAATCCCCTTGGATGTTTTCCAAGAGGGATTCTTTGAGCTATTATTTGAAAATAGAGCTTGTGAAACTATCTGTTTCTTGCAAGAGTTTCTTGTAGACAGCTTCTTTAAGTTTAGTCGTATGACTTGTTGACACTGACTTATTACCATTCTTATCCGTCTTGATACTTGCTGCATCTTTGGCAACAGCATCCTTGAACAAGGTCAATAAATCATTGTAAGAGGCAACACTTGTGCCATCAATCGTTACTGGTGTCATGCCATGTGACGCTTTTTCTTTTACTTCTTTGAAGTAGGCCTTCTTGAAGGCTTCTAGAGAGGTGAATTGACCATCCGAAATCTTGCTGATGATAAAGTCATCACCCAGAGTATTCTTACCGGCTGCTTTGGCTTCTTGTTTATACTTGTTCGTCGCATAACCAAGGAAGCCTTTTTCATAACCATAGTAACCCCAAAGTCTGAAGGTATTATGCTTGAAGGACATGGCACCAGGAGAACCCTCGCTGGTATTTCCACCATAAATGGCAGACATCATAGGCACATTGACATAGGCAGAAGAGAAATCATCAGGTTTATAGACACCATTTCCTGGACCACGATTGGTCATGAAGTTGTTGTCCACAAGGTCATCAATAGAGGTCAATCTAATAGCCTTTTCACTATCGTTCAAAGGACGAACCTTATCGTATTGATTTTTGCTGCTACCACGCATTTCCTTATCGACCTTCTTGAACCATGCGTTATTGAGGTCCTGATTTCCTTGACTGAGGACTGCTTCCCCTTCAAGTGAGTCAAGAAGCATGAGGGTATCGTTGTAGCCCCTCATGTAACGGTCGATGGCTTCACGTGATTTCAACTTGTTTGGATTAGTGTCATACCATTGATTACCATCGTTAGGGCGTTCAAAGGCCATATTGAGTCCTAGTGCTCCGTATTCACCTTGGTGACCCTGAGTAGCTGGTGATTGAAGAAGACCTTGGGCATAAGCTTCAACGTCTGTTCCTTCACGACGACCATAATCCCCAAAGTAGGCAATACGGTCATTGACGTGGGTTGTTTCATGCGTGAAGGCCGAAGCACCATACTCACTAATCATATTAGACATAACGAAAGTAACTTTGGCACGATTATCGAAGGCATTGTCATAGATAGCAGCATAGGCACCGGCCATAGCTCCGTTGTCTCCATAGTATTCGCCGACTGGGCCATAGATTTCACGAATTGGCGCATAGATATCTTTACTGTCTTTAAATTGGCCGTAGCGATCTGGCCAACCTGGCCAACCATGACCCCAGACATAGTAACCTTCCCAGACCGGAATGACAATATCCTTGAACAATCTGTCCTTAACCTTATCGGTAGCCAATCGTTGCCAGAAATCAAGATAGTTAATTTGACGTTGAGCAGCCAAATCAATCTCAGGCTTGAATTTTTCCAAGGTCGTGTTGTATTTATTGGCTGTACCATAAGACATGGTGTCATAAGTAGAAATCAAGAACATCTGTGTCTTATCAAGATTCAACAAAGGAAGAATCATCTTTCGATGCAAGCCACGGGTTAAGTTATCATAAGCACGGTACTTGTGCTCGCCGACACCTTGGTTTTGAGAAGCTTTCTCGACAACATAGACCTTATCCTTAGTCGCATCAATGAACCAATCGTTCATATTATCAATAGTGGTAAAGAGTTTTCGATTGTAGTTGAGGAAGTCGTTTAAATCTCCAGATTTAGTATATTTCGCTAGAACTTCACCGAAAGCATCATATGTTCTTGAACCACTGATACTATTTTCCTTAGAGCCGATTTCAATCAAGCGGTCAAGAACATCCACATTGTTACCATAGAAATCTGGTTTAAAGAGCATGAGTTCCTTGATATTGACATCATCAAATTTCACACCATAGTAGCGATTCAAGTAGGTCAAACCTAGCAAAAGGGCAGCCTTATTTTTCTCAACCTTGTCAAGAATCATTTGTTGGGCAGCAGGTGATTGGTTGAGTTGATGATCCTCATTTTCAACTAGCTTAGTGACAAGGTTAGTCAAATTAGCCTTAACAGCGTCAAAGCTTTCTTCCAAGTAAAGATTCTTAATAGCATTGACCTTGTTTCCTCCGGTACGACCAAGTTTTTGGTAAATTGGGTCAGACTGCAACTCAATCGGTTTAAGGATATCGACAATACCGTTGATGAGGCTTGAGTGGTCTTTTTGAACGATATTTGGGGTGTACGTGATACCCAAATCAGTCACAGTGTACTCCTTAACGTTGCTCAAACCTTCGGAACTATCTGAAAGCTTGAAGTAGTCTTTAGTACCATCAGCATAGTGAACAATAATCTTGTTAGCATCACTTAAATCTGTGACAAAATTACTGTCTTTCATTGGTGTCACTGAGAGCACATCTTTGGTATTCAGGTTATGGTCTTTAGCCAGTTTGTTTGCTTGATAGACAATATAATCCTTGTTATAGAATGGCTGGAATTTCTCAATATTCTTGTAAGCCTGCTTGTATTCTGGCTTATAGTCTTGAATATTGGCGAAGTCTGATGGACTAGAAACATTGTTAAGGGTATTCAACTCGTAAGGTTCGCTGACAAATGTATCAGCTGTGATCTTGTAGCCTTCAACACGCTTATCAGCTTCTTCCTTAGTCAAATGTTTGAGTTTTTTCGGACTCTTGGTATCTCTACCAGTACCATCTTCGGCAGAACTATAGCCGATAACCCCAAAGAGGTCTTTGATATGAGGTCCACCATCTTCGTCATCCACATCATTAGAAGCAAAGATTTCTTGACCTTTGACAACCTTGGCATAGGTCACGTTGTCTTGAACAGCTCCGTAAGGCCAAGTCTTGGCAACAATACCACCAACATATCTTGTGTTTTTAACATCAAGCACACCTTTAGCTACTGAGTTTGTTACTCTAGCCTTGGTTCCTGACTTCCAGCTATTAAGCATGTAGGTGACATATGGTACCAGCATACTAGCATTGGCATTATTGGCCGTAATAGTCGCATCCACATAGGCTCTGTTAACAAATCCCATGTAGTTTGAGCCAGCAACCCCACCAACTGTTGAGTTATTACCAACAGAGTTAATCTTACCGATGAAGGCGACATTTTCAATCTTACCATCTTCATCAATCTTATTGACAATACCAGCAACGTCATTATTACCAGTAACTGAACCAGTCACCTTAACATCTTCAATCAGACCTTTGTTTTTAAGGTTAAATCCAACCGTCGCGATTTGATTTTGTCCAGGGCGATTGATGTCTACATTTTCAAAGTTGATATTCTTGATAGTTCCGCCATTGATGACATTAAACAATGGGTGCTCCAAATCATAGATTGCAAAGCGTTTGTCACCATCACTAATCAACTTACCGGTAAATTCTGAGGTAATGTATGACTTGCCATTTGGAACGACGTGACGAGCACTCATACTTTGACCCAGCCTAAATTCACCTGAAGGATTAGCCTGAATGGCATTGACCAACTCACCAAAATCATAGTAAACATTGGCTTGACTGGCCTTTGGTTTCTCAATGTAGTAGCTATAGGTTTGCGCAAAGTGATTTTGAGCATCCCGTTGCACCAAATTATCTGCTTCTGCAGTCACCTTATAAACCGCTTTGCCATCAACTGTTGTTTCTTCGATAGACTTAACTGCCAAGTAAGTGGTCTTCTGATCTGCCGAAGTCATCTTCAAGTAATAATTCGTGAGATCCTGAGGCACAGCTGTCAGACGGGTCTCATCCACTTCTGTTTGATTGTCATACTTAATCAAATCTGTACGGGCAAGGTCTTTAATCTCAACTTTCTTGAGGTCAAGTTGGATGGTTTGGTCTGCCAAGACCTGACTTTCCTCACCATTGCCACGATTAAAGGTCATGGTTGTTGTAAGTGTATAAGGCTTGTAATAAGCTAAGTTGGTTAGGTCAGCAGTCAAGGTCGTGCTAGGAATATCAAGCGTTTGGACAACTTGTCCATCTTGCTTAAGGACTGCTTTAATAGTCGTAATGGTTGCTGAACCTGGATTAGTCAAGTTGTAGCTCAGTTTAGCACTGCGACCCAAATCATCCTTGTCAATCTGTGTCAGTGTAAGCACAGGCTTTTCTGACACCTTAGTCCCTTTATGAACGATACGGTCTTGAACAGGAACGAGCACGGTTTCAGTGATAGTTGGTGCCTCAGACGTCTTATTCCCTTTATAGGTCTTATAGACCTTGGTGATTTTATTTTGACCTTTTTGGCCTTCTTGAACAACCTTAAGAGTGCCCTTTTCAAGACTATCATCCTCTTGGATAATTTCCTTAAATGGAAGCTCTACAATAGATTCTTCAGTCGTTGTTCCATCTAGAGATTTGCTACCACGACGAATTTTTCTAGGCTGTGGTACCTCGATAACCTTACCTGACACAATGGTTGGCTCACCAACCTTGACACCATCAATGGTTTGGTAAATCTTCTGGATTTCTTGGCTACCTTTTTGCCCCTCTTGTTCGACAACTTCTTCATCCACATACTTGCTATCATCAGTGATAACTTCGATAGGATAATCAATGGCTTGCGTTTCAGTCTCTGTGATACTTCCTACAACTGGGGTATGAATAGGGTTATCAGCTTGGACCAGGGCTTCACCTTCATGACCTGGTTCTTGGGTTCCTTTAGCTTCTAGTTTGCCTGTATAGTCTGGATTGGCTGGCTGAACAGTGGCTTCGCCTTCATGACCTGGCTCCTGAGTCCCTTTAGCTTCTAGTTTACCTGTATAGTCTGGATTAGCAGGTTGAACAAGGGCTTCGCCTTCGTGGCCAGGTTCTTGAGTACCGTTAGCGCTAATTGGGCCGGTATATTCCGGGGCGGCTGGTTGAACGAGCGACTCGCCCTCATGACCAACTTCTTGGGTACCATTAGCACTAATTGGGCCGGTATATTCTGGCGCGGCTGGTTGAACCCACGCTTCTCCTTCGTGACCGACTTCCTGTGTACCATTGGCACTTATAGTATCGCTACTGATTGGACCAGTATACTCGGGATTGACAGGTTGAACAGCAGCCTCCCCTTCGTGACCAATTTCTTGCGTGCCATTAGCACTGATTGGACCAGTATACTCTGGAGTGGCTGGTTGCACAGTCGCTTCACCTTCGTGACCAACTTCCTGCGTACCATTGGCACTGATTGGACCGGTATATTCCGGAGTGGCTGGTTGCACAGTCGCTTCACCTTCGTGACCAACTTCCTGCGTACCATTGGCACTGATTGGACCGGTATATTCCGGGGCGGCTGGTTGCACAGTCGCTTCACCTTCGTGGCCAACTTCCTGTGTGCCATTGGCACTTGTTGGCGCACTGTTTTCAGGAACACTTGGTTGAACGAGAGATTCTCCCTCGTGCTCGATTTCCTGACTACCCTTTTGCCAACTTTTTTCCGTCGTTTCTTTATCGGTGGCTTCTTGCTTTGGTGCCTTATCGTCTTTTATGGATGGTTCAAGCCCTTTAAAAACCGTCTCTAAAGGCTGTTCAAGTTCAGGTTTTGCGGAGTAACGAAGATAGCCAACATATTCGTAACCATCAATGGTGATGACACCCTTAGCTAAATCCTCTGCGCTAGAAACTGCCACGGTCTGATTAAAAGCACGCAATTCCTTATTTTGCAAAGCAAGCACTTCAACCGGCATAAAGAGAGTTTGACCTGTAGCCCCGATCAAAACCAGACCAATGAGTTTTTTACGGTGTTTTTTTGAAAACAGAAGGACAGCCATACTTGCTGTTGCCAACCCTAGACCTGTCGCCGCCCATTCTGTACTGCCTGTCTGAGGTAAGGTAGCTTGCGTGTCTCCCTTACGTTTATAGACCAAATAAAACGTATCTTCATTTTGATAGTCCTTAGGAATGGCATGGACCACTTGTTTCTGCTCTGCTGGTGTCAATTCATTTTCAGTAACATAGGCCAAATGCACTGAAGCATCAGCGCTGACTTGGTCTGCCTCAACAGGTTTAGACACGAAAAGACCACCTGCTATTAAGAATGTTCCAATAGCAACTGGTCCAACACCTACTGACAACTTACGAATGGCGTATTTTGTCACTTTTTCAACAACATGATTTGCTTGTTTCATTCATAAACTTCCTATTTGTTAATCGTTGTACCCCAAAGGCACGTCAAAAACAAAGACGTTATCGAATAAACACGCACTTTATGCATTTATTAACCTTCTTCCGAAGTCTATCATATCCTTTTTTTAATATTTAGGCAAGTATTTTCTCTAATTTTTAATCAATATAAAAAACTATTTTTCATCTGAGACTCAGTCTCTATGAAAGTTCTTAAACCGTTTCATAATAGGATTAGTATACATAGTATTTTCTATCAGTTTAAGTATCTTGAATCAAAACCAATTGCCATTCAATCTGTAGAACGTCTATGACATAGCAATTTCCGCTCTTTTTATCTAATATTTTAATATGATACTTACTCTCAAAAGCACACAAAAGAGACCCACCCCTTTCGGGATGAGTCTCTTTTTCGAAAACTGAAATAGTCATACTAACTATATTAAGGTTTTTGGTCTTTTGACTATTTTAGTCTTCTTTTTTGCGTTTTCCTGCTAAACCAAGTCCAGCAATTGTCATCAAACCACCAAAGAGGGCAGCTACTGATGATGTGTTTTCACCTGTTTCAGGCAATGCTTGTTTCTTAGTAGCGGTTGAAACTGATGACATTTCTGGATTAGCTGGAGCTGCAGATGATGCTGGGGTTTGTTTATGCATCATAGGAGCTGGAGCTGCCTTAGGTGCTGGAATAGTTGTTGCTGGAATGTTCTTATCCGCATCTGTACGAGGATCTACAACCTTGATAGTAACTGGAACTTCATCAATTGAACCATCTGGGTAAGTCACTACGACTGTTGTGCCCTTGTCTCCTGGTGTTGTTGTATCCACTGGAGTCTTATAAGTGAAGGTTGTTCCGTTTGGCAAGCTATCAACGTTACCAATTGACTTCTTAGCATCTGGCGTTTCACCAACATTGACCGTTTGGTCCTTAGGTGTTGGTGTGTTCTTATCTGCATCAGTACGAGGATCTACAACCTTAACTGTGACTGGCACTTCATCCGTTGAACCATCTGGGTAAGTCACAACGACAGTTGTACTCTTATCACCCGGAGTCGCAGTGTCTACTGGAGTCTTATAAGTGAAGGTTGTGCCGTTTGGCAAGTTGTCCACATTACCGATTGAGTTCTTAGCGTCTGGCGTTTCACCAACATTAACGGTTTGGTCCTT
>NZ_JASUZV010000017.1:0-41135 GCF_030284685.1 Streptococcus raffinosi | reverse complement strand
GCTTCATCCTCCGATGTAGCCTATTCATATTATCATCTCTTGCTTACCTTGTCAATAACTTTTTTAAAGTTTTAATTACTTTGTTACTTAGTTGTACGCTTGAGACCTTAATAGTCTATCAAGTTTACGAACTAAAGTCAATACCTTTTCTTTTCTTTATCATGAATTTCATTAAAAAAGAAGATCTAGGCAATCTTCTTTTTTGTTTTAAAGTGCTGCACGCATACGTGCTTGTGAATTTTCGACATTACGTATTGAGCGTGGTAAGAAAGCACGAATATCATCTTCTTTATAACCCACTTGCAATCTTTTATCGTCAATTAGTATTGGACTTTTTAAGATTCTAGGGTTTTCCTGAATCAAATCAATGACTTCACTAACACTTAGCTCATCAATATCACAATTCAGAGCTTTTGCATAACGATTTTTTGATGAAACAATACTTTCAACACCGTTCTCCGTTTTTGAAAGGATATTGAGGATTTCTTTTTTTGTAAGTGGTTCTTTACCAAGGTTTTGTTCTTTATAAGGAAGTTGATGGTTATTCAACCATGTTTTTGCTTTTTTACAACTTGTACAACTTGAAATTGTATAAATTTTAATCATGTTAATTCTCTCTTTCTGTCACATGATACTATAATCTTATCACTGTCCTTTATTTTAGAAATCGGTCTAGCGACCTATTTTATACTTAAGGGATATCTTATTGAGTTATTAAACATCTCTTTTATTTTCAAAAACTACACTTGGACAAAGAAAAAGAGCCTTTCAGCTCTTTTTCGACTTATTCTTCAATTTCGATTGTTGAGTCAAGGTTTAGAACGAGTTCATCTGACGTTTCGTCAACCTGCTTTTCTTCAACAACATCTTCTTCATCTGGCTCAATTAAACCATAGTGCACACGTACCTTATGGTCGATTTCTTCAAAAATTTCTGGGTGGTCTGCTAAATATTTTTTAGCATTTTCAGATCCTTGACCAATCTTCTCACCATTGTATGAGAACCAAGCTCCTGCTTTTTGAATGATACCTAAATCACTAGCAATTTTAACAAGCTCACCTGTTTGTGAAATACCTTCACCATACATAATTTCAACAAAAGCTTCTTTAAATGGTGGAGCAACTTTATTTTTAACAACCTTAATTTTGGTTTCTTTACCAACATTCTGATCTTTCTTATCACCAGTTCCTTTGATTTGTGTATTTCCACGGACATCAAGACGTACTGACGCATAGAATTTTAGGGCACGTCCGCCAGGTGTAGTCTCTGGATTACCAAACATGATACCAACTTTTTCACGCAACTGGTTAATGAAGATAGCAATTGTCTTCGTTTTATTGATAGATGCAGAAAGCTTACGCATAGCTTGACTCATCATACGTGCTTGAAGTCCGACATGACTGTCACCAATATCTCCATCAATTTCTGCACGTGGTACCAAGGCCGCAACTGAATCAACAACAACCAAATCAACTGCACCAGAGTCAATCAGCTTACCTGCAATTTCGAGACCTTGTTCACCTGAATCAGGTTGTGACAAAAGGAGCTCATCGATATTAACACCTAGGGCTGCCGCATAAGCAGGGTCAAGAGCATGTTCGGCATCAATAAAAGCTGCGATGCCACCTTCTTTTTGTGTCTGAGCTACAGCATGAAGGGCCACAGTTGTTTTACCTGATGACTCTGGTCCGTAAATTTCGATAATACGACCTTTAGGATAACCACCTGCACCAAGAGCAATATCCAAAGCTAGTGAGCCTGAGCTCATCACCTGAACCTTTTGCTCTGCACGCTCACCAAGGCGCATTACAGCACCCTTACCAAAATCTTTTTCAATATTTTTCAATGCATCATCAAGGGCCTTACGACGCTCATCACCGAATTTCTTAGTAATTTCTTCTGTTTTTTTTGTTTTCTTAGCCACTTATTTTCCTCTTCTTTCTATAGTTAAAGACAAATTTAAATCAAGTTGTCTTCTTGTAATAAAGCTTGGCGAACTAGGTTAAAGGCATAGAGGGTACTAATATATCTAACATCAGAACGACTTCTTCCACCTATAACAACCTTGATTGATCTTACTTGATTCCTATCAGCAATACCAATAAATACTGTGCCTGCTGGGTGTCCTTCTAATGAATCTGGTCCAGCTACACCGGTAAGTGCAATTCCGTAATCGCTATCTGTTTTAGCTCGAGCACCTTCTGCCATTTTTTCTGCAGTAAAATGACTAACAACACCATGTTCTTCTAATTGAGACAAAGAAATACCCAACATTTTAGATTTTTCTTCAATGCTATAGGTAACAAATCCACCTTTGAACACTTGCGAAGCTCCTGAAAAATCAGCAATACTAGCTTGAAATAAGCCAGCTGTCAAACTTTCAGCTGCAGTAATGGTTTTGCCATATTTCTTAAGCAATTGAAATGCTTCATAAGCTAAACTATTTGATTCTCCATATCCATAAATGAGATCGGATAGGGACTTACCATCTAAAGTTTTAGTAGAACGAATTTGTTTTTCTAAAACATCTAATTTCTGATCTGCTTCTTCTTGCGAGGAAGCCTTGGTTGACAAGCGCAGTGTCACCTCGCCCACTTTAGCGTATGGAGCTATGGTTGGATCTGTTTGGTTAACAATAAAATCCTTCAGGATAGTAACCAATTGACTTTCTCCAACACCAAAAAATCTTAGAACTCTAGAATAAAGAGTAGTATGATTCTCTGTAAGCGCTGGAATAAGCTCTTGGTTCACCATTGGTTTGAGTTCACTTGGTGGACCAGGCAAGACGACATAAGTCACTCCTTTAGCAGTGATAATCCCCCCAACTGCTAAACCTGTGAGATTTTGCAAGGGCACAGACCCCTCAACAATTTGCGCTTGGCGTTCATTATTAGGTGTCCGTGTATGTTTAGGACGAGTAGCAAAGAAACTATCCAGTTTTTTACTTGCCTCCTCGTCAAAGACAAGTTTTTTCCCTAGAAACTTAGCCAGTGTTTGCTTGGTTAAGTCGTCCTCCGTAGGGCCAAGTCCACCACAAAGTATGACTAAGTCACTACGTTTACTAGCTTGATTTAGAACTGAAAGAAGACGGTTTTCATTGTCCCCTACTGCTGTGTGAAAATACACATCAATTCCTAGTTCAGCTAGTTTTTCAGATAAAAATTGGGCATTGGTATTGGTGATTTGCCCTGTAAGAATTTCAGTTCCTACTGCAATCAATTCAGCTTTCATTGGTTCACCTATATTATTATTCGTAAAAAATCTCAAAAATATGTTTGTTTATAAACTAACACGTTTTTGTCATATTGTCAATCAAATATACTCATTATTTAAAGTCGCAATCATTTTCATGATCGTTCACAAATCCTGTAGCTTGTAAAAATGAGTAAATGGTAGTCGGGCCTAAAAATTTAAACCCTCGCTTTTTTAAATCCTTTGCTATTTGTTTAGAAAGGTCTGTTGATGATGGGACGTCCTTATATGTGGGAACGTTATTTATCAAGGGCTTCCCGTCAAAGAAATGCCAAAAATATTGGGATAGGGAGCCAAATGCATCTTGGAGTTTAAGTACTTGTTTGGCATTATTTACAGTTGCTTCTAGTTTAAGTTTGTGACGAATGATATCCGGATTTTGAAGCGCTTCTTCAAGTTCACTTAGGCTAAACTGGGCAACACACTCAATATCATAGTTATGAAAAACACGATTAAAAGCCTGACGCTTATTTAAAACCGTTAACCAGGAAAGCCCTGACTGATAACTTTCTAAGCAAAGAAGCTCAAAAAGTTTTTGATCATCACCAATAGGCTTTCCCCATTCCTTATCATGATAATCACAATAGAGTTTGTTGTCGGTTGGAACCCAACGACATCGATTGACCATTGCTTACCTCACTTCATCAACATTTTAAGAGCTGACTTAATATATTGCTCTGCCGTTTCATTGGTACCATCAAAGAAGGCTTTTACTTTCTTAAGCTCTGTGGCTTTGTAACCAAGAGCAAGCAAGGCTTCCATAGCTTCATCCAACTGATGATTTCCTGCAGGCTGATTTGGTGTGGTTTTGGTCGTTTCTGATGGTAACTCTGCAAATTTTCCTGCCAGATCCAGAACCATTTGTTGAGCAGTCTTTTTACCAATCTTCGGAAACTTCATCAAGTACTTGATGTCACTATTATCAACAGCAGCAACCAAGCCTTGATTATCATCTACGGCAACAATAGCTAGAGCTGTGGTCGGCCCTATTCCAGAAACCGAAATAAGCTTAAGGAAAACTTCTTTTTCATCTTCAGTATGGAAACCAAAAAGAAGGTGGGCATCATCTCTAATAACCTGATGAAGGTAGACTTGGATAGTCTGATTCATTTGGTCAGAAAAACTATATGGATTTGCTACAGTGACAATGTAACCTAGACCGTTTGCTTCTATAACAATATACTTAGCAGTAATTTTTACTAGAGTTCCCTTGATGTAATCATACATAGTGTGTGATTTCCTTTCTCGTTCGTATCTTCAATGGATTACTTTATCATTTTATATTTGTAAGATAATTGTCTTGAGTGTTTATCTTCTCATCTCAAGTACTGCTGTACTATTGTAACAAAAAATCCACTCGAAAGTGGATTCTGTTTGCTCTATTTTAAGGATGACTACTCGTCTTTAAAATATCAATAATCATCTTCAAGCCTAAGAGAACATATGTTGAAATGCCTAAGGTGAGGGCAATGCTAGACACGTTTACTAGAGTATTCTCAAAACTTGGTCGACCTAACCAAGCTAAAATGTAGAAAATCAAGCTAGTCGCTAAAAATGTTAAGCCAACAAGTAAAAAGTATTTATTAGTTTTTGTTAGGTGTCTCATCACTCTACCTCCTAACTTAAAAATCAGGCAATCATCCTACAATGATATGCTAAAACATTAGAAGATTCCTTATCTTCACCACTATTATAAATCTAACATGCCTATTCGTAAAGCAAGACCAAAAAAAGTTTTAATACTTACCTAGGTCACGTAGACTCGTATGATTTTCTTGGATACGACGGAACATTTTTTCCATATCGGACTTTGTAAAGTTGACAAGAACTGGACGTCCATGAGGGCAATTGTAGGGATTTTTACACTGGGCAAGCTGTACTAGTAGGTCACGCGCAGAGTAATCATCCAGAGCATGATTGGCCTTGATTGAACGTTTACAACTCATCATGATGGCTAACTCAGCACGGTAGGTCTTAACAGACACTTTATTCGTCAAAAGAAGCATGTCGCACATCTCATAGACTGCAGATTCAATCTCTTCTTCCTTCATCCAGATAGGATGTTCACGAAGAATGAAGGTGTTATTTCCATAAGGCTCTAGATAGATACCAACCTGGTTAAGAAGGGGCATTTTTTCTTGTAAACTAATGTAATCTGAACCTGAAAATTCAAAGAGATAGGGAACCAAGAGCTGTTGTAAACTACTGTCAACCTCACCAATCTTTTCGCGATAGTACTCATACTTGACACGTTCTTGGGCAGCATGCTGGTCAATGATGTAAAGTCCACCTTGTCCTTGTGCAAAGAGATAGGTTCCATGCATTTGACCAAAAAACTCCAACTCAGGGAAGGTTGATGTTTCCTCATTGTCCAGATTTTCAAGCATACGCTTCATTTTCGACTTATTTTTATAATCGAGTTTTTCGTGTTCGTTATCACCTTCATCTACCGAACGCTGTGCCTGTTTTACAGTTAGCTTCGCCTTGTTTTCATCCGGTGTTGCTGTAGATTTAGACTCTGATACTAGAGGTTTAATATCTTCTTGGACAGTCTCTGGTTTGACAAAGAAATCATTACGACTGCTATCATAATAAAGATTGGTTTGTTTGAGTGGTAAACTCGTTTGAACTGGCTTAGTTGCACCTCTAGTACTAGACTTGGCTAGATTTTCAAGGGCATCAGGAATCAAATCCTGCTCTCTAAGGCTTTGGGCAATGGCAGAGCTGATGAGAGCCATGAGCTCTTTTTCTTTAGAGATACGTACTTCCTGCTTTGTTGGGTGAACATTGACATCAGCCAAATAAGGATCAATTTGAATATCAATAACCGCAATAGGGAAGCGTCCCACCATAAGTTTAGAACCATAACCATCAAAAATAGCACGGTTAAGCAAAAAGTTTTTAATATAACGTCCGTTAATGAGAATCGTGATGTAGTTACGATTCGCACGAGTTAATTCAGGGAGGCTAACATAGCCAGAAACTTCAAAATCAAGGTCAGAATTTGAAATTTCTACCATTTTTTTAGCCGTTGTCAAACCATAAATCCCTGCAATGGCTTGACGGAGGTCTCCGGTACCTGATGTCTGTGTCAACTGACGACCGTCATTAAGCAAGGTGAAGGCTACTTCAGGATGAGCTAAACTCAATCGATTGACAACATCGACAATGTGAGCCAACTCAGCCTGTAAACTTTTCATATACTTGAGACGAGCTGGGGTGTTATAAAATAAGTTTTCAACGGTAATCTTTGTTCCCACTGGGGTTGAAATAGGATCCTGACTCTCAATTTCTCCACCTTTGGCAACCAGTTTAGTCCCGTAGGCTTCTCCATCCGCTGCGGTCACAATAGTTAGGTGACTGATAGAAGCTATAGAGGGGAGGGCCTCACCTCGAAAACCAAGGGTTCGAATACGAAAGAGGTCTCCTTGATTTTTGATTTTACTTGTTGCATGACGGCGCAAACTCATGGCTACATCAGCTTGAGCCATTCCTTCGCCATTGTCTGTGATTTGAATTTTTGAGAGGCCTGATTCTTCAACTTCAATGGTAATCTGGGTGCTACCTGCATCAATAGCATTTTCCACCAACTCTTTGACAACACTGGCTGGGCGCTCTACGACCTCACCAGCAGCAATCTGATTGGCTAGCACCTCAGGCAATTCGATGATTTTTGGCATAATTATTTTCCCTTCTAAAAAGTTGAGAGACTACTGTTTCTAACTGTTACTGATGCTTACTATACAACCATAACTCACACACAACTGTTAGCCAAGATAAGGCTGTGGCTATAACAATCATATCTCCATGACGAAGGTTGAACCAAATGAGTCCAGAAAAAATCAAGAGGTAGATGACTTGGAAAATCCATTGATAGGTTTTAGGAGAGCTTGTCGAATCCAGAAACTGCTTCACGAAGAAATAAAGCAAGAGCAAGTTCAGTGTTAGTGACTTTTCAAAAGGTGTAAAAAAGCTCAAAATTAGACTACAGGCAAGAAAAATTCCTGCTAGCCACTTCATTATAGATTTCATGTGATTACCTCGTCAGTACGTTTTCATTAAGTATAGGGGTTTTCGAAAATATTTTCAACCACTTAGACACCATATAGGACCACATAGACAAGTGCTATTGCTGTGGGATAGTAAATAGTGTTTAATAAAGGTGTGAAAGGGAGGAGGCATCCTCAATTACAAATAAGAAAGGAACGTTATGAAAATAAAAGTTCATATTGACTCAGCATTTCAAGAAGAAATGTTGCAGATTCAGGCTCCTAGTCGGACGCCTAAGATTCAGCAAGTCGTCGAGTTTGTCGAAAGTTTGGATAGTAACCAGCGACTCAAGGGAAAAAGAGATGGCGAAACTTACCTCATCGAACCTAATGCTATTTCCAGAATTTACATCGAAAATCGTCAAGTTCTAGCTGAAACTACTCAAGGAGAGTATCACTTAGGCCTACGTCTCTATCAAGTTTTAGAAAAACTGCCATCACATTTTCTCAAAATCTCACAATCAGAGATTGTCAACCTCAAAGAAATTGAACGTTTCAACATCACCCCTAACGGCCTCGTTGAAATTCACCTTAAAAACAAGGAAACCACCTACTCATCACGCCGTTACCTCAAATCAATAAAGGAGAAATTACAATGAAAAAACAATTTTTTAAATCAGGCACAGTTGGTATCCTTATTGGACTAGTCGTATCCATGGTTATGTCTCTTATCTGGGCGCCAAGCTACATGCCCCTAAATCCTCACTCAGCCATTGGACAATGGATGACCTCACATCAGATTCACGGATCCTTCGTATTGGCCTACTGCCTTATCACTTGGTTTGCTATCGGTATTCTTTTTGAAGTCGCTAGTTATATTTTCCGTAAGGCTGAATGGAGTTTGCTTCGTGCAACCCTCACTCACTATGCCTTGACTTGCCTCGGTTTCATTCCACTAGCTACCCTCAGCGGATGGTTTCCTCTACGTTTGACTTTCTACTTGGAACTCGTCATTGAATTCAGCCTTATCTATCTCATCGTTTGGGTCATCTCTTATTGGAAAATGAAAAAAGAAATTGAGGAACTGAATCAAGAATTAAAACATCTATAAAAGACAAGAAGCCTGTCAATTGACAAGCTTCTTTTATAGTTTCTGTTTTAAATCGGCTACAGCCATCATGACTTGCATCGGTGTCATATTGTAAATGTCTAAATCACGTAACTCTTGAAGAACCGGATTTTCAGTAAAATCATCAAAGAGAGAGATTTGCTCGTTGACATGTGTTTCAGTGATAGTCTTCTCTTGAGGCGATACCTTTTCCTGAGGTTGGATGGTAACTGTCTCGCCCTCTAGTTGTGTCAAGATGGTGTCAGCACGTTCCAGTAAATCTGTTGGTAAACCTGCAATCTTAGCTACATGAATACCATAAGATTTATCGGCTGGGCCATCGACAATCTTGTGAAGGAAAGTCACCTCGCCGTCCTTTTCAAGTGTCGCAACATGGACGTTGACAAGGTGTGTCAAACTGTTTGACAGGGCTGTCAACTCATGATAATGGGTAGCAAACATGGTTTTAGCCCCCACCTTGTCGTGAATAAACTCAATAATAGACTGGGCCAGAGCCATACCATCATAGGTGGCTGTCCCACGTCCCAACTCATCAAAAATAATCAAGGAATTAGGTGTCGCCCGCTTAATAGCCTGGTTAGCCTCCATCATCTCAACCATAAAGGTCGACTGACCCGAAATCAAATCATCTGCAGCACCAATACGTGTATAGATGGCGTCAAAAACTGGCAAATCAATACTATCTGCTGGCACATAAGAACCCATCTGAGCCATAACGACTGACAATGCCAACTGACGCATATAGGTAGATTTACCACTCATATTTGGCCCTGTAATGAGCTGAACATTGGTCTGACTGTCAAAGGTAATCGTGTTTGGAATATATTCCTGAACGCCCATAACTTTCTCAACCACTGCATGACGGCCTTGATCAATAACGATACGATGCTCATCATTGAAAATAGGTCGGACATAATGATTGGTCTCTGCTACAACAGCTAGACTCTGAAGCACATCAACTGTAGCAATAGCCTTAGCCAAAGATTGCAAACGGTCAATATAGCATTCAACCTGCTCACGGACACGTATGAAAATATCATACTCTAGCGTTGATGACTTTTCACGCGCCTCGAGCATTTCACCTTCAATTTTAGCCAACTCAGCAGTTCCAAAGCGCTCTGAATTTTTCAGGGTTGCCTTGCGGAAGAAATGGTCAGGAACCAAGCTAAGGTTAGAGTTGGTCACATGGAAGTAATAACCATCTTTACGGTTATAATCAATCTTTAGTGTTGTAATACCAGACGCTTCACGTTCCTTGGCTTCGATATCCGCGATCCATGACGTCCCCTCGCTCATCACCTTGCGATACTTGTCCAAGGTCTCATCAAAACCAGCACGGATAATGCCACCTTCTGTAATGGTTGCAGGAGCATCTGGATCAATAGCCGACCGAATCAAACTCTCTAATTCTGGCAGAGTATCTAAGTCTTGTAAAAGGGCTGACAAGGCATCGTCATTAAAAGACTCCAAAATCGCCTTAATGACCGGAACCTGAGCTAGGGTATGACCTAGTTGAATCAAATCTTTAGGATTAGCCTTGCCAAAGGAAACACGACTGGCCAGGCGCTCAATGTCATAAACGCCTTTAAGACTCTCGGTCAAGTCACTACGCTCAAAGAAATTGTCCAAGAAAACTTGGATAATGTTCTGACGCTCCATGATGGTGGCTTGATTCACTAAAGGACGGTCAATCCAAGTTCGCAAGAGACGCATTCCCATAGCTGTCTTAGTTTCATTCAAGAGCCAGAAAAGTGAACCATGTTTCTTGCCCGTTCTAGCATTTTCCAGTAAATCCAAACTTGACTTGGTCGCATAGGACATCTGCAAGTAATCCTTAATCTCATAGTGCTGAGCTTTTTGTAAATGACTGAGCTCACGCATCTGAGTACGGTGAACATACTGGAGAAGTTTACCCGCTACACTGCTTTCCAAATCTGTCAAGCTCGTGTCAATCAAGTGGACATCATCGTAAACCTCTGTTTCCTTGGAGAGAAGCAGGTTGAGTTGCTTCACCAAAACTTGTTCGTCAGTTTCAGGTAGATCATATCCAACCACTACTTCACGTGCCTTAAGATTCTGAATTTCACTACAAACTGAACTAAAATCATCCAACTCTGTCGCAAAAAATTCACCCGTTGACACATCCATATAGGCAAGACCAAAACGACTTTCAACCTTGTCAATGGCCACCAAGAAATTGTTGGCATTATCAGGTTTAGAGCTGTCAACAACTGTACCTGGCGTGATAACCTGAACGACCTCACGCTTGACCACACCGACAGCCTGCTTAGGATCCTCCATCTGCTCAGCAATGGCTACCTTGTAGCCCATCTCAACCAAGACATCAATGTAAGCTTGTGCTGAATGATAAGGCACACCTGCCATAGGAATGGGATTATCTGCATTCTTATTACGACTGGTTAGGCTAATTTCCAAAATCTGAGCAGCCTTAACGGCATCATCGTAAAATAATTCGTAAAAATCCCCCATCCGAAACAGCAAAAAAGCATCTGGATAATTTTCCTTGATATCCAAATACTGTTGCATTCCTGGAGATATTTTTTCCTTAGCCATGTCTTAACTCCTCGTTAATCCTTTCTTCGATAGACTTGGTCACATATTGGATCAAGTCACTGGCATCTTGCATCTTTTGTCGGTAGTCCTGAACAATGGGTAAATTTTCCAACTCATGCTGAATTAAATATGCCTGCTCACCTGCCTCCTCATAAGCACGCTGTTTCTCAATTTTTTGAAAAAGCACGGCTTCTTGTTGGTAAGCCTTCATCTGTCCAGCCAGATGACTGATTTGAGGGACCTGCCCGATAGCTTCCTCAGCCTCTTGAAAAGCAAGAACCGCCTCATGGTGTTTGAGGAGGTCAATTAACTCTTCTTTGGCTTTTTGGAGGTCCTGATGAGGAGTCTTCATCAGTGAAACTCGCTTTCCAATTTTTCAGCAACCATAGCGTCCTTACAGATGACTAAAAGGGTATCTGCGCCAGCAACAGTTCCTAAAATTTCAGGATTTCCATCACTGTCAATCAGATTCGCCAAAACATCAGCTTCACCCAACTCTGTGTGAAGGACCAGCATAAACTGGGCACGGGAAACGGATTTGACATAGTCCTTAACTGTAGGGTCTAAACTTGGAAGAACATGTTCAGACAGACTGTAGTAAAGTCTACCTTCCTCATCACGAAGCTTCAAGAGGCCAATCTCACGCAAATCACGTGATAAGGTAGCCTGTGTAACCGTGATACCTTCCGCCTCTAGACGTTGCTTAATTTCCTCTTGTGTCCCAATCTTCTCTCTTGAAATCATCTGTTTGATAACAGCTTGGCGATCTCTCTTCATTATCTTTCCTCTTTTTATGTATATTCCTTGCATATTATAACAGAATTTTTGTATTTTTTCATGGAATACTTCCTAAGAGATAGCTTCTTGTCCCTACCCTATTAACTGAAATAATGGTAAAATAGAAGTTAATGACAAGATTTGAAATGGAGTACCTATGAATACTAAAGAACTCATTGCAGCAGAGATTGCCAAAGTTGTTCCCGAATTGGAACAAGAAAACATTCAAAATCTGCTTGAAACCCCTAAAAACGCTGACATGGGGGACCTCGCCTTTCCTGCCTTCTCATTGGCAAAAGTCTTGCGCAAGGCTCCTCAAATGATTGCAGCAGACATCGCTGAAAAAATCGATGCCTCAAACTTTGAAAAGGTTGAAGCTGTTGGTCCTTACATCAACTTCTTCCTTGATAAATCAAAAATTTCAGCGGACGTTCTTGGACAAGTTATTGCTCAAGGTAACCACTACGCTGACCAAAATATCGGCCACGGACGTAACATTGCCTTTGATATGTCTAGTCCTAACATCGCTAAACCTTTCTCTATCGGTCACTTGCGTTCAACGGTTATCGCTGATGCCCTTGCCAATATCGTGGCTAAACAAGGCTACAAACCAGTCCGCATCAACCACTTGGGTGACTGGGGTAAACAGTTTGGTATGCTGATTGTTGCCTATAAAAAATGGGGTAGTGAGGAAGCTGTCAAAGCCAACCCAATCAACGAACTCCTTCAACTTTATGTACGTATCAATGCTGAAGCTGAAGAAGACCCATCTGTAGACGAAGAAGCTCGTGAATGGTTCCGTAAATTGGAAGCTGGTGACGAGGAAGCAACTGCCCTCTGGCAATGGTTCCGTGACGAAAGCTTAGTAGAATTCAACCGTCTCTATGATGAACTTGGTGTTTCTTTTGATAGCTACAACGGTGAAGCTTTCTACAATGATAAGATGGATGAAGTCGTTGACATCTTGACAGAAAAAGGACTTCTCCAAGAATCTCAAGGTGCCCAAGTGGTTAACCTTGAAAAATACGGTATCGAACACCCAGCCCTCATCAAAAAATCAGATGGTGCGACACTCTACATCACACGTGACTTGGCTGCTGCCCTCTACCGTAAACGTACTTACGACTTTGCCAAAGCCATCTATGTGGTTGGTAATGAACAATCTGCCCACTTCAAACAGTTGAAAGCTGTCCTTAAAGAAATGGGCTACGACTGGTCTGACGACATGACTCACGTTGCCTTTGGTCTTGTCACTAAGAACGGTAAAAAATTGTCAACTCGTAAGGGTAATGTTATCTTGCTTGAGCCAACTATCGCTGAAGCTGTCAACCGTGCCCAAGCTCAAATTGAAGCTAAGAATCCAAACTTACCTAACAAGGAAACTGTTGCTCATGCTGTCGGTGTTGGAGCTATCAAGTTCTACGACCTTAAAACAGACCGTATGAATGGTTACGACTTCGACCTTGATGCTATGGTATCCTTTGAGGGAGAAACTGGACCTTACGTTCAATATGCACACGCTCGTATCCAATCTATCTTGCGCAAGGCTGACTTCACGCCATCTGCAGATGCTACATACAGCCTAAACGACGTTGAAAGCTGGGAAATCATCAAACTCATCCAAGACTTTCCACGCATCATCAACCGTGCATCAGACAACTTTGAACCATCTATCGTTGCTAAATTTGCTATCAGCTTGGCTCAAGCCTTTAACAAATACTATGCGCACACACGTATCTTGGATGAAAGCCCAGAACGTGATAGCCGTTTGGCTCTTTGCTACGCAACAGCAACAGTCCTCAAAGAAGCCCTTCGCCTTCTCGGTGTCGAAGCTCCAGACGAGATGTAAGTCATATTCAAAACGCCTAAGGGCGTTTTTTTAGTGACCAAAAAAAGAACCCAACACATGGTGTTGAGCTCTTTTGGAGATTATGAAAAAGAAAAGTTCGTTGTTCTACAAAAAGTGTAAGCCAACGAGATTCACTGAACTACGTTCAGTAAAAGTTATTTAGGAGACTTAGAGTATAACTTGCCTTCCTTAAAGAAACCTTAAATCGCAGAAAAAAATCCCCTAAGGGATTTTCACAGCAGTTCAAAGACCACTGAAAAGATACGATTGTACAGGCTTCCCAACCTCTTCTTCCTAATCCTCCAAGGTGACCGCTTGTCCAATAGAATCTTTATATAACTATATTACCTTGTTTTGGAAGGGTTTTCAAGTATTTTCTTAAAATTCCCTAATAAAAGCTCAAAAAACAAGAAAAAAGCCTAGATTTCTAGACTTTCTTCGGGGAGATTAGTTATGAAAAAGTTTTTTTTACTACTAGCTCACCAAAGCTAGTTGTTTTATTAGGATGGTTATAATATAAACTAATAAACTTAAAACTTGCTTAAAGTTTTATTCTCTTGCTTCACTTTTTAAAATAATAAGCAAAATAAGTAATAGTAAGGACCCACTAGGGATATCCATATCTAAAAACCAAGAGGGGGCTTTGATACTTCCAAGATCATTCATGATGCGGATGATATTATAGGCAATGCTTACTATTAAGAGGCTAAGTTCCGGTAAATAGTTAAGTCGTCCTTTTAAGATTGCTAACTTCTCCTTTCTGATAGTTTTCTTACGATGACCCTATTATAAGGCTGAAAAAGAAACAAAACTAGTGACATAAATGTCACCATCAAAAAAAGCAGGGCAAACCTGCTTTCTGTTATTTTGTTTAGATTAGTCACCCAAACCAATGCGTTCGAAGATTTCATCAACACGTTTAGTGTAGTAAACTGGGTTGAAGATTTCGTCGATCTCTTCTTGAGTGAGACGAGATGTTACCTCTGGATCTGATTCAAGAAGTGGTTTAAAGTCTACTTGGTTATCCCATGATTGGGCAGTCTTAGGTTGAACAAGGTCGTAAGCTTGCTCACGTGTCATACCTTTTTCAATCAAAGTAAGCATGGCACGTTGGCTGAAGATAAGACCAAATGTAGAGTTCATGTTGCGGATCATGTTTTCTGGGAAGACTGTCAAATTCTTAACGATGTTTCCGAAACGGTTGAGCATGTAGTCAATCAAGATAGTTGTATCTGGTGCGATGATACGCTCAGCTGATGAGTGAGAGATATCACGTTCGTGCCAAAGGGCTACGTTTTCATAAGCTGTTACCATGTGACCACGGATAACACGCGCAAGACCTGTCATATTTTCAGAACCGATTGGGTTACGTTTGTGAGGCATTGCTGAAGATCCTTTTTGACCTTTGGCAAAGAACTCTTCCACTTCACGTTGTTCAGATTTTTGAAGACCACGGATTTCAGTTGCCATACGCTCGATAGAAGTTGCGATGCTAGCAAGAACTGCAAAGTACTCAGCGTGAAGGTCACGAGGAAGGACCTGTGTAGAGATTTCTTGAGCACGGATACCAAGTTTGTCGCAGACGTATTTTTCAACGAATGGTGGGATGTTGGCAAAGTTACCAACCGCACCAGAAATCTTACCAGCCTCCACACCAGCAGCCGCATGCTCGAAACGCTCAATGTTACGTTTCATTTCGCTGTACCAAGTTGCCAATTTAAGACCAAAAGTTGTAGGCTCAGCGTGCACACCGTGCGTACGACCCATCATGATAGTGAACTTGTGTTCTTTCGCTTTGTCAGCGATGATGTTGAGGAAGTTTTCAAGGTCTTTGCGGATGATGTCGTTAGCTTGTTTGTAGAGGTAACCATAGGCAGTATCTACCACGTCAGTAGAAGTCAAACCATAGTGAACCCACTTACGCTCTTCACCAAGCGTTTCAGAAACCGCACGTGTGAAGGCAACGACATCGTGACGTGTTTGCTGCTCAATTTCCAAAATACGGTCGATGTCAAAGTCCGCTTTTTCACGAATCAAAGCCACATCTTCCTTAGGAATTTCTCCCAATTCAGCCCATGCTTCATCGGCCAAGATTTCCACCTCAAGCCAAGCACGGTATTTATTTTCTTCAGTCCAAATGTTCGCCATTTCTGGGCGAGAGTAACGTTCGATCATGTTGTTGTTTCTCCTTTAAATTATCTAAAAAATGCAAATATCAAAAATAAAACTAGAAATACTGCCGTAGCAACTGCCCACTTTAGCCTTTCTTCCTTAGAGGTCTGAGGTTTTTCTGCAGAAGTTACATTTGAATAAAATGTTTCGTTTTCATCTAATTCATCTTCATTATCATCAGAAGATAAACCTAATGCATTTACCCCACACCCAATAAATAATACTAAAAATAACCACTTCATCTATAGCTACCCCTTCAGTAGAGTCTGTCTATATTCGAATGCTTCCGCGTTCTCATTTAATTCTATAGTTAACTCTTCGTGTTTATCCAAAAGTGCCTTAATTTTTTCAAATGGAACCTTGAAGTATTCTTTACGGTTATTTACTTTATTAACCTTATACTCACTTAGTTGATTATGTAATTCAGTCTCTAATGCAAAGGCTTCCTCACTAAAAATCAAAGCATGAACATCAAATTGAAAAGGTACAGACGCACTACTTAATTCCCTGATGCGTTCGAGAGGTTCTAAACGACGAGTAACTCCAATTTTATAAACATCTTCACCAAAAGAACCAATGTTAGAGATTACATATACGTAGCCGGCAGTTGCATGACCTTCACGATAATCAATATCTTCTTCGATTTCATCTAATTCAGATAATTTATCTTGGTACTCAGATAACTGTCTCTGAAGTTCTTCAAACTCTTCACCAGTAGCATTTTTCAAAAGTTCCTCAACCTTAGAAACCATATTTTTAAAGTGAGTTCTATCTTTTTCCAATTGCTTTCGGCGTGCTTTAATTTCAGCCTGAAGTTTTTTGTCCTCACGCTCTTTTGCTCTTTGCTCTCGAAGTAATTCTTTTTCTTCTTGCTTCTGTAGCTCAAACTCAGCAGCTAGACGTAATTCTTCAATTTTCAAATTTAGATAGGGTATCGTAATTTCAATTTGATTACGTGAATACATTCTATTCAGTTGTTGGAATGCTTTCTTCAATGCCTGAATTTTCTTTTCAACATTCGAAACAGAAACTTTTACTAACAAGGCATCCGCTTCACCATTAAAGCCACGAATAGCTGCTTTAATAAGCTGATTCTGCATTGCCCTTCCCTTGCTTTGATTATTATCTAAAAGCATAGGTACTATAATTCTACCAGCCTGACCAGATTTAACTAAGTCTTTCTGCTGTTTTCTCAAATTATCTAAAGCTTCCTTATATTTTGTGCTATCAGAAAACTTATACTGTCTTTCAAAAAATCCAAACTCTTGTAATCCAAGTGTGTCATTAGCTAAGGAAATCTCGTTCTGAATAGCAAATAATTCTGACCGTTTCTGAGATAACTCAGTATTTAACGAGACTATATCGTCTGCTATCTTTATTTGAGCTTTTAAATCTGTCAATTTTGCTTTTTGAATTGCAATCTCTTGATTTAATCTCTGAATTTTATTTTCTAAAGCTTCATCTTTGGGTTTTCCAAAATTAAATATCGCCATTAAGGTCTCCTATTCAAACTCCTCTTTCCCAATCCACACTGATGGATAGTGATCGAGTGTATTCAAATCAGTATCCATCGGCAAATCATAGATAGCTAAATAGTTTTCAGGATATTGAGCAACCAACTCTTCATACTTAGCTCTCACTTTTTCGTGATTGCTACTAGCATACAAGACTTCGACGACTGCTCCAGTCTTATCTTTTTCAACAAATGCGTTGACGATGAGTTGAATCATAAAACCTCCTAAATCGAAATTCCCTTCATATTTGCTTCAAGAATGGGCATTTCAACACCTAATTCCTGACCGGTCTGATAGACACTTTGACAACAGTAGAAAATATCCTGTTTATCATTGTGTAAGGTCATGATTTTTCGGGTTAGCTCATTTTTCGCAAACATGACTTTCATAGCTTTTCCTGCAATCCATGCGGGAATTTTGTAAGGTAAGAGCTCTGCTTTGTAAAGCTTCAAATTAACACCACGCGCTTCTACGACTTTCAAAGCCTCTCGAATGGCCTGGATGGCCAATGATAATTCCGAAGAACTATTCATCAAGTTCAGAGCCAGCTCTTCTGGATTTTCCAGATTTCCTGAACGTGCAGCTGTCGAAGTGACACCTGCGTTAATCGCCATGTGAATCCAAATCCACTCGACCATATCATGAGGAACTTCCCACTTCAAATCTGCAGAAGTCAGTAAAACCGTCAGATCAGCATAGTTAGAAATCTGTGCTCTTTGCTCACCTTCTAGCATTAAATGGTCAAACAAGACACCATCTAAATGGTCCTCCTGCATATGACCACCCGCTGTCGGAAAAGCCAGAATATAGTCGTAATCTCCTGCCCACTCTTGGACCTCTTTTCGAGTATTCCAGAAATTACAGAAGAAAACGAGAGTGCCTTTGATATTATTTTTTCGCAAGGTTTCCACAGCTTCTTTGACAAAGCCATGACGCACACTGAGAAAAATAAAATCATATTCCGAATCAGCTTCCGCCAGACGAACCTCATAGGTGTCGTGTTTGTTCTCACCTTTGGAATGATAGCGACCATCTAGCAAATCAACCGAGAGGGATTTTGGAGCATTGTTTCGCTTACTGTCTCTAAGTAC
This sequence comes from Streptococcus raffinosi, assembly GCF_030284685.1. Classification (NCBI taxonomy): domain Bacteria; kingdom Bacillati; phylum Bacillota; class Bacilli; order Lactobacillales; family Streptococcaceae; genus Streptococcus; species Streptococcus raffinosi. The sequence goes on along the minus strand of NZ_JASUZV010000017.1, from coordinate 22,788 downwards.
GTGTTCTATTTGATGACCTGCTTTTTGAAAAGCGTAGGCGTAAGTGGTCCCGATAACTCCGAGTCCTAGGATTGCTATTCTCACCTAAAAATCAATTCCTTTTCCAAACTCAACCACATTGTCTGGTTCATCACTAAATAAAGTCACATGCCCCATTTTGCGGTTGTGCTTCGCTTCTAGTTTACCATACATGTGGAGGTGGGCGCTTGGATTTTCTGTGACATAACGCTCAGCTACTTCGACGTGTTGACCGAGGACGTTGAGCATGACAGCAGATGTATGGAGGTGAATTGCTGGGAGCGGCGCTCCGAGAACACCCAAGATATGTGTGTCAAACTGTGAAAAGTCACAGGCTTCGATTGAGTAGTGCCCTGAATTGTGTGGGCGTGGTGCGATTTCGTTGACGATGATGTCATCAGCTGTCGCAAACATTTCCACACAGAGGGTACCAGAGAGGTTAAGTTGCTCAGCAATCTTCACTGCCATAGCTTTCGCTTTCTCAGCTAGACTGTCAGAAATGCGAGCAGGAACGATAGTTTTAGATAGGATGTTGTTGCGGTGGATATTTTCCTGAACTGGGAAAACTGTCACATCCTTGCCATTACCAGACACGATGACTGAAATTTCAAGGTCGAAGTTAACGAACTCTTCCAAGACACATTCGGCTGAGTTAGCAAGGGCATTTGCCTCTTCCAAATCGTCGGCTGATGTGATGACTTTTTGACCGTGTCCATCGTAACCACCGGTCGCAGTCTTGAGGACATATTTTTTAGAAAGGTCAATATCTTCCAAATCAAGACTAGATGTCACGACCTTGTAAGGAGCAACTCTCACTTGAGCCTTGTTTGAGAGAAAGTCCTTTTCAAAGATACGGTTTTGTGAAATACGAAGCAGGTCTGTCCCTTGTGGAAGCTGACCGTCTTTGATAACAGCGTCAAGGCCGTCAGCGTCGACATTTTCAAATTCATAGGTAAGAACATCACAGCGGTCTGACAACTGACGAAGGGCATCTACGTCGTCGTAAGGTGCCACGATAACCTCAGACACACGAGAAGATGGACAATCTGCTGTAGGATCAAGGGTGATAACCTTGTGGCCCATGTAAATAGCTGAGATAGCCATCATTTGACCGAGTTGGCCACCACCGATGATACCAATGGTTTTAGTTGAGCTCATTTGTAGACTCCTCTGCGATTTTTCCTTGTTCTTCAGCAAAGTTAGCAAGTGCCTCTGCAATGGCCTTGTCTTCTACTGATAGGAGACGGAGGGCAAAGAGGGCAGCATTGGTAGCTCCTGATTCACCGATAGCCATGGTTGCGACGGGAACCCCACCAGGCATCTGAACGATAGAATAGAGCGAATCTACACCGCTAAGAGCACGTGATTTGACTGGCACACCGATGACTGGAAGGGTTGTTTTAGCAGCAACCATACCTGGCAAGTGAGCAGCGCCACCTGCACCAGCGATGATGACCTTGATGCCACGACTACGTGCTTCTTCGGCATGTTTGAACATGAGGTCTGGTGTACGGTGTGCAGAAACAACTTTCTTTTCGTAAGAGACACCGAAGTTGTCGAGGACTTCAGCGGCTTTTTGCATGGTTGCCCAGTCAGATTTTGAGCCCATGATAATGGAAATTACTGGTTTCATTTTTTCTCCTTTTTTGATAATTGTCTTAGGTGGTGGGGACGGAAGTAAACCTTCGGTTTCATTCCTAAACTTTGAGCCTAGGGTCTCAAAGTTTCCCTCGACCAGAACAGAGACTGTTCTGGTCTTTTCACCACGGCGACCATTATCGGATTTGGCGACTTGGTCGCTTTTAAAATTTTATTTATTTGCTTTGCTACCAATATCATTTCGGTAGAAGAGGCCTTCTGTGTTTTGTTTGTCGAGTTCGTTGTAGATGATGTTTTGGCCGTCTTTGACGGTGTCTGCTGTTGTGACCAACATGTAAACACGTCCTCCGTTTGAGAGGAGGTCTTGACCATTTTCAGCAAATTTAGCTCCAGCATAGTAAGTGATGATATCTCCCTCTGTCTTGGCTGGAAGCTTGACACCCTTCTCATAAGCGAGTGGGTAGCCGTTTGAAGCTACAACCACACCAAGTGTCACACCCTTATCCGTCCAAGTAATAGCAGGCTCTTTGCCATCCAAAATGTCAGTGATATTTTGCGCAAAGTCAGATGTCAAACGAGGCAAGATAATTTGCGTTTCAGGATCGCCAAAACGTGAGTTGAACTCGATGACTTTAGGGCCGTCAGCTGTCAAAATAAGACCAGCGTAAAGGACACCAGTGTAAGGACGACCTTCTTTAATCATACCTTCAAGGACTGGCTTGACAATAGCGTCAACCGCTGTGTCAACCACGCTCTGTGGCAAGTGAGGAACCGGCGCATAGGCACCCATCCCACCAGTGTTGGGACCCTTGTCACCATCATAGGCACGTTTGTGGTCCTGAGCCGTTGGCATAATGTAGAACTTGTCACCATTAACAAAGGCAAAGAGAGAGAACTCTTCCCCGTCAAGAAATTCCTCGATGACCACACGCGCACCTGAGTCACCAAATTTATTGTCCAATAGCATCTCGTGAGCCGCTTCTACTGCTTGCTCGACTGTCTCAGCAACGACGACACCTTTACCAAGGGCCAAGCCGTCTGCTTTGACGACGATTGGAGCGCCTTTTTCCTCAATGTAGGCCTTAGCTTCCTCGAAATCTGAAAATGTGCCATAGGCTGCTGTCGGAACGTCGTATTTGACCATGATTTCCTTAGCAAAATCCTTAGACCACTCCAGCTCAGCCGCAGCCTTGGTCGGACCAAAGGCTTTGAGTCCTGCCACATTGAAATCATCCACGATACCAGCCGCAAGGGCATCATCTGGACCGATAAAGGTCCAAGCAATATCGTTCGCTTTTGCGAAGTCAATCAGCTTAGAATGTTCGGAAATTCCGATATTGATCAAATCAAGACCGTCCAATGTCATCCCGTCATTACCAGGAGCCACGAAAACTTGCTCAACATCCTTAGACTCCAATAATTTCTTGGCAATCGCATGTTCACGACCACCAGAACCAACAACCAAAAGTTTCATTTGAAAGATACCTCAATATCAAATAAGACTAGGGGCAAATGCCCGTTAACGACAATCATTCGGAAAAAACTTGCAATTTTCACGAATTATACATAACCATTATAACATATTTGTTCGGAGATATGGGTGTGTAGCCAAATTTGAACACAAAAAAGGCGGCCACTTGGACCACCTCTTGGGAGATTATGAAAATGAAAAAAGTTATTTAGGATTGATGATAGTATAGCTTTAGCAGCTTAAGAGAGGCTTAAAATAAAAAATCATCTCCATTTTCCTGAAAAACTGCGAATAGGTAGGTGGAGGTTAAAATGAAGAAAAAAATCGTTAAATGTCTTTTATCACTAACCGGCTTAGCTACGGTGCTAATTTCTTGGGGTGCTCCCACACAGGCGGCTGTCCTCGGAGATGACTATCCTTCCTCTTGGAAATATGGGGGCTTCGGTATTGATCCTTGGACCATGTACTGGCGCCAGTGTACATCCTTTGCAGCCTATCGCCTCAGCAATACCAATGGATTCACCTTGCCTGTAGGTTATGGGAATGCTATCACTTGGGGACCAATTGCACGATCGAATGGACATCGTGTAGACATGAATCCTGCTGTTGGAAGCATCGCTTGGTTTTCAGACGGTGTCAACGGAGCTGGATACATGGGACATGTGGCTTGGGTAGCCGAGGTGAATGGCGATCAGGTCACTATTGAAGAATACAACTATAATGCTGGGCAAGGGCCTGAGAAATACCATAAACGCAGTTTTCATAAGAGTCAAGTGTCTGGTTATATCCACTTTAAAGACCTCGAAGCAGGAGCTCAAACTAGTAATCCAACCAACTCTTCTATCAAAGTTGGCGATACTATCCGATTTACAGGTACTTTCCGTGTCACATCAATCGTAGGAAGTAATATCACTAGCCAAGACCTAGCTGGAGGTACACCAACCAAACACAATATTGTAGATCCTGGACCCGTTCTTGAAGTTGATGGACGAGGTAATCCAACATCAGACCAATACCTCAATCCTGGTGAGACGTTTACCATTCCAGGTAACTTCAAAGTGCTTGCCATTGACCCACCAAGCGATGGCGTCCTCGTCCAAATCGGAAATCGCAAGACTTGGGTAACCCAATCTGTCCTTGAAAAGGTTTAAATCTATTGAACAATCGTGAAAACGGTTGTTTTTTCATACCCTGAAAAAAAGCCCAGCGGATACTGAGCTCTTAGGAGATTTATGAAAAAGAAAAGTTTTTTAGGATGGTATTAGTATAGCTTGGGTAGCTTAAAGGAAGCTTAAGGCATCTAAAAAACATCCAATTGCTTGGATGCTTCGTAAATTCTTAATGACGGAAATGTCTTACGCCTGTAAAAATCATGGTCAAACCATGTTTATCAGCCGCTTCGATTGACTCTTGGTCACGTACTGATCCACCCGGTTGGATGATAGCTTTAATACCTGCTTTAGCGATTTCTTCCACGTTATCTGCAAATGGGAAGAAGGCATCTGAAGCAAGAACAGCGCCGTCAAGACGGTCTTTAGCTTGATCAATGGCGATACGGACTGAAGCCACACGGTTAGTTTGACCAGGGCCAACACCAAGTGTCATGTGGTCGTTAGTCACGATGATTCCGTTTGATTTGACGTACTTGATAGCTTTCCAAGCAAACTCAAGAGCTGTCGCTTCTGTCTCAGTTGGTTGGCGTTTCGTAACCACTTGCCAGTCAGCTGGACTTTCTTTAACAACGTCTTGGTTTTGAACGAGAAGTCCACCGACAACACCAGTGTATTCTGCTTCTGCTTCGCTGGCATCTTGAGCGTCAAATGGCAACTCAAGGATACGCAAATTTTTCTTCTTGGTTGTCAAGATTTCAAGTGCTTCATCTGTATAGCTTGGTGCTATGATGATTTCAAGGAAAACACCGTGCATTTTCTTAGCTGTCGCAGCATCCACTTCACGGTTGAGGACTACAATACCACCAAAGATTGACACTGGGTCAGCTTCATAAGCATAGTCCCAAGCTGTTTCAATGTCGTCAGCTTGACCGATACCACATGGGTTCATGTGTTTGAGAGCCACAACTGTTGGACGGTCTTTGAAATCACGGATGATACGGATAGCGGCATCAGCGTCACGGATATTGTTGAATGACAATTCTTTACCGTTAAGCTGTTTAGCTGAAGCAATGGAGTAAGCCGTTGGCAAACCTTTTTGGTAGAAGTCAGCGTCTTGTTGAGGGTTTTCACCGTAACGCATTGGTTGCTTAAGGTCATAAGTCAAAGTGAGTTTTTCAGGTTTTGTTTCACCCACTTGAGCTGTGAAGTATTCTGCAATCAAAGCGTCGTAAGAAGCTGTGTGACGGTATACTTTCGCTGCCAAACGTTGGCGAGTTTCGTAACTTGTTTCGCCGTTTGCTGCCAATTCGTCAAGAACAACAGCATAGTCAGCAGGGTCTACCACAACTGTTACGCTAGCGTGGTTTTTAGCTGCTGAACGAAGCATTGATGGACCACCGATATCGATGTTTTCAACTGCGTCAGCGTAAGTCACGTCTGGTTTGAGAATGGTTTCCTTGAATGGGTAAAGGTTTACCACAACAAGGTCAATCAATTCGATATTATTGTCCTTAGCCGCTTGAAGGTGGCTATCGAGGTCACGACGAGCGAGGAGACCACCGTGGATATTTGGGTGAAGGGTCTTCACACGACCGTCCATCATTTCTGGAAAACCAGTCACATCATCAATAGCGATAGTGTCTACCCCCGCATTGTCAAGGACAACTTTAGTACCACCTGTTGAGATGATGTCCCAACCGAGTTTTTTGAGTTCTTGGGCAAATTCAACAATGCCCGCTTTATCTGAGACTGAAATAAGTGCTCGTTTTGTCATTTTCTTTCTTTTCCTTTTTAAAAAAGTTCTTTATCTGCTACAGTCGAAAATTTTCTTTCAACTCTAGCACTTTCTTATTTTCGTGCAACGCCCAAACTATCCAAGACTTCTGGATAGAGCTTGTACTCTGTTTCGTGGATGCGAGTCTCGAAAGTATCAAGGGTATCACCTTCAAGGCGTGGAACACGGACTTGTTTGATGACCTTACCAGTATCAACGCCAGAATCCACCCAGTGAATAGTCACGCCAGACTGGTCGACACCGGCATTCCAAGCATCCTCAATACCATGAGCACCGGGAAATTCTGGAAGGTAAGCAGGGTGAATATTGATGATACGGCCTTCATAAGCTGCTAGCAAGGTTGGACCGACAATTTTCATATAACCCGCCAAACAAACTAGGTCAATCTGGTACTCATCCAAAAGTTTGACAATAGCTTCTTCATAAGCTGCTTTATTGTCAAATTCCTTGAGTTCAAAGGCATGGCTAACCACATTAAGATTTTTGGCACGTTCTAAGACATAGGCATCACGGTGATCTGAAAAGATAAATTCTACTGGAAATTGTTCCGCAATCACCTGAAAGTTTGAGCCGTTGCCAGAGGCAAAAACAGCAATCTTCATATTCGATACAAAGGGACGTTTCGGCTAGCCGAACAGTTTCGTAGAAAAATAGGAAATCATTGCTGGGTGCTTGCACGCAAAATGATTTCTCTTTTTTCCTAGAAAATGAGTCCCGTGTTCAGTTAGGCTTACTAACCAAACACTCCTTTCTACAATTTCTCCGTACAAAATGGTGATAGCACCATTATTTAATCACCACACTTGCGCCATCTTTCTTCACAATACGACCGATTTCATAAACAGGTTCGTCAAGAAGTTCTTTGACGCGTTCAACATTTTCTGGTTTAACCGCAAGCATGAGACCAATACCCATGTTGAAGATTTCAAACATTTCTTCGTGTTTGATTTGGCCATACTTTTCAAGGGCTTTGAAAATTGGAAGGACTGGCACTTTGCTTTCGTCAATTTCAGCAGCCAAGTCATCTGAGAACATACGTGGTACATTTTCAATGAAACCACCACCTGTGATGTGGGCAATACCGTTAACCAATTCTTCTTTAATCAATGGCAAAGCTGCTTTGACGTAGATACGAGTTGGTTCAAGAAGAACGTCTTTAAGTTTTTTACCTTCAAGTTCTGGGAGAACTTCTTCACCTGTGTAATCAGCAAAGACACGACGCACGAGTGAGTAACCATTTGAGTGGATACCGCTTGAAGCAAGTCCAAGAAGCACATCACCCTCAGCCACTTTTGAACCGTCGATGATTTGTGATTTTTCAGCGATACCTACTGCGAAACCAGCCAAGTCATAGTCGTCTTCACCGTACATACCAGGCATTTCAGCAGTTTCACCACCGATGAGGGCTGCACCAGCTTGCACACAACCTTCAGCCACACCGGCAACAACTTGTTCTAATTTAGCTGGTTCATTTTTACCAGTCGCTACGTAGTCAAGGAAGTAAAGGGGCTCAGCACCTGCAGCGATGATATCGTTGACACACATAGCCACACAGTCTTGACCGATAGTATCGTGTTTGTCGTACTTGATAGCAAGCATGAGCTTAGTACCGACACCATCTGTACCTGAAATCAAAACGGGCTCTTTGACTCCTGTTTTTGAAAGATCAAACATACCACCGAAGCCACCGAGAGCTCCCATGACACCTGCACGCTCTGTACGGGCAACATGTTTTTTGATACGTTCAACAACTTCATAACCTGCTTCAACGTCCACACCCGATTGGGCATACGCATTTTTATTTGTCATTTGTTTATTCCTTTTCTTTTTTCGAGAAAAATACTAGTCAGGTCTCCAGCTTTGGCTCCATAGGGCAAAGCGTCTACTGACAAATGCTTTAGCTTTTAGTCATTAGTGAGACGTGGAGCGTAAGCATTTTTAGACATAATTTTTTACTCTTTTTTCCTTCTAGACTACTCTTAATAGAAAGAAGTGTGTTCTTTCAAACTTTCCAAATAGCGTTCTTCGTAATCGTACAATGGTGTTGGATATTTACCATCGAAGTAAGCCACACAAAGGCCACCGTTTGGTGCATCTGTGTCAATTCCAATAGAATCAATCAAGCCATCAATTGACAAGTAAGTCAAGCTATCCGCACCGATGATTTCTCGTGTTTCCTCAACTGTATGATTGGCCGCAATCAATTCCTTACGTGTTTGAATATCAATACCGTAGAAACATGGATAGGCAAGGGCTGGACTACCGATTGCCACGTGAACCTCTGTTGCTCCCGCTTCTTTTAGCAAATTAACGATACGGCGTGATGTTGTCCCACGTACAATAGAGTCGTCAATCATAACCACACGTTTGCCTTTAACAACACCTGATACGGCAGAGAGTTTCATACGAACCCCTTGCTCACGTAACTCTTGTGTTGGTTGGATAAAGGTACGTTGAGTGTATTGGTTTTTAATCAAGCCCATTTCATTTGGCAAGCCTGATTCTTCCGCAAATCCCATGGCTGCACTAAGTGATGAATTAGGCACACCAACGACAATATCTGCTTCATGTTTGAATTCACGTGCCAGTTGCGCCCCCATACGTTTACGAGCTGTATGGACATTCACGCCTTGGATATTTGAATCAGGACGAGCAAAGTAAATATACTCCATTGAACAAACAGCTAATTGTGTGTCCGTTGTATAGTTATCGTAAGTGATGCCATTATCATCGATGATAACAACTTCACCTGGATTTACATCGCGAATCCACTCTGCTCCAACCACTTCAAAAGCGCAAGTTTCAGATGAAACCACGATAGCACCGTTGGCCATCTTACCAATAGAAAGTGGACGGAACCCATTTGGATCCAAGGCTGCAATGAGCTTATCCTCAACCATAAGAAGATAAGCAAATCCACCTTTAACAGTATTCAAAGCTTCTTTAACTTTACCCATAAATGATGGGTTGTGGCTACGACGAATCAAGTGAGCTAAGATTTCTGAATCAGAAGTTGAGCTAAAAATAGCCCCATTCTTTTCCAACTCTCGTCTAAGTGACTCTGCATTAGTCAAGTTTCCATTATGAGCAAGACCCAATTGTCCATCGTGAAACTTAAACATGAAAGGTTGAATATTATCTACAGAAGCCTCACCAGCAGTCGCATAGCGGACATGACCGATAGCAGCTGTACCAGTCAACTTGTCCAAATTGGCTGGATTACGAAAAACTTCTGAGAGAAGCCCCATATCACGATGACGCTTCAATTGGCCCGCACCATTAGAGAGAATTCCTGCTCCCTCTTGACCACGGTGTTGGAGACTGTGAAGTCCGAAATAAGTTAATTTGGCAGCATCTGGGTGACCCCAGATACCAAAAACACCACATTCTTCATTAAGAGATTTAACTTCGTATGTCATTTTTTATACCTTTTATTTTTGATATTTTCCTTAGTAGCCTAAACAAAAGCAGACATTTCTAACATCTTTTTCTAAGTGTTGAACTCAAAAATGCATCATTTTCAAGCCCTCTAAGACTACTGCTGTAGTGAAAAATATCCCTAATGAGCTCACCACGCTCAATTATTTTCCAGTAAAGTATTTAACCGCTGACGCAAAGAGATGTTGGTCTTTGCTTCCTGGAATATTTTGGAAGAGTCCGTCTTCAAAACGTTCTGAGTGACCCATCTTACCAATGATTTGACCGTTCTTGCTTGTGATACCTTCAATAGCATTAACAGATCCGTTAGGATTGTATTTAGAATCCATGCTTGGTTTTCCTTCGAAGTCAACATATTGGGTAAAGATTTGACCATTGTCACGTAGCTCAGCAAACTCTTCGGCTGTTACGACAAACTTCCCTTCACCGTGTGATACTGGAATGGCATGGATGTCACCAACTTTCACGCCTGCAAGCCATGGTGAGTTCGTGTTGGCAATCCGTGTTTCAACCATCTTAGCCACGTGTTGGTTGGCATCATTGTAGAAGAGGGTTGGACTCGTACTGCTTGCATCTTCAAAGTTACCATATGGAAGAAGACCTGATTTGACAAGAGCTTGGAACCCGTTACAGATACCAATGATTAAACCACCACGTTCGATGAAGCTATCAATAGCAGCACGCACTTTTTCATTGAGCAAGATATTTACGATGAATTTGGCTGATCCATCTGGTTCATCTGCCGCTGAGAAGCCACCTGCAAAGAAGATAATATTGGCTTTTTCGATATTGTCAACCATAGTGTCAACAGACTTGACAATTGCTTCTTCGTTAAGTGTTACAAATGGCACCAAGTTGACTTTTGCACCTTCTTTTTCAAAGGCCTTAGCTGAATCGTACTCAGAGTTAGTACCTGGGAATACCGGGATGTAAACCACTGGTGTATCAATTGTTTCTTTGGCTTTAATTACAGCATCTGATGCTACAGCAGGCACTTCTTCAAGTTCAGTTGCTTGTGTAAATTCAGTTGGGTAAACCTCTTCTAATTTACCTTGGAAGGCACTGTCAAGTTTATGTCCATCAAGGGTTACGCCATTGACAACTAGTGTAAAGTCATCCACTGTTTGTCCAATCTTGGCAACACCTGCAATGTCTTCAGGGGATGTGAAGACAAATCCACCCAATTGAGCTGTCAAGCTGGTGTCAAGGTCAGCTAATTCAACAGTAGCTCCAATATGGTTCCCAAATGTTGCAAGTGCAAGAGCTTCAAGAACACCCCCATATTTGACAGCTGATGCAGATGTGACTTTATGATTGGCTTGGATGGCTTCAAATTGAGTAAAGTTAGACTTGATAAGATTGAAGTCAATTTCTTGTGCCAAAGCTTGACCTGGAATATAGTAAATATTTTCACCAGCAGCTTTAAACTCCGGAGAAAGGACCTTACGGCTATCTGCTGTTGTGACACCAAAAGCAACCAAGGTTGATGGTACTGTCAATTCTTCAAAGGTACCAGACATAGAGTCTTTACCACCGATAGATGGCAAACCAAGTTGAATCTGAGCTTCGATTGATCCAAGAAGAGCTGATACTGGTTGACCAAAACGGTCTGCTTGTTTATCCATACGCTCGAAGTATTCTTGATAAGAGAAACGAGCCTTAGACCAGTTTGCACCAGCAGCAACCAAACGAGCAGTTGCTTCGATGACAGCATAAGCAGCTCCATGATATGGAGACCATTCTGCCACATAAGGGTTGAATCCTTGCGCCATGACAGAGGCAGTTGTTGTCACGCCATGTTGAACTGGCAATTTCTGTACAGAAGCTTCAGTTGGTGTGATTTGGTAGCGACCACCAAGTGGGTGATTGACTGTTGAACGACCAACCGAGCTATCAAAGATAGTTTGCAAACCTTTTTGACTTGCATGGTTAAGGTTAGCCAAGACTTCAAGAGTATCTGCTTCAAGGGTTTCAGCAGAGGTTTGGCGTTCTTCTGGAAGCTTGACATCCTTGTCAACCACCTTAACATCTACGACTACACGCACACCATTTGTGTCAAGGAAACGACGTTCCAAATCAACGATTGTCTCACCATTCCAGTGCATGACAAGATTTGGTTTTTCCGTCACGGTTGCAACGACGACTGCATCAATATTTTCTTTGTTACATTCAGCAACGAAGGCATCTACATCTTCCGGACGAACCACCACGGCCATACGTTCTTGAGATTCAGAGATGGCAATTTCTGTACCGTTCAAACCTTGGTATTTCAATGGCACTTTGTCTAGATCAATTTCAAGACCATCTGCCAATTCACCGATAGCCACACAGACACCACCAGCACCAAAGTCATTTGATTTCTTGATCAGACGTGTCACATCACCATTACGGAAAAGACGTTGAATCTTACGTTCTTCGATGGCATTCCCTTTTTGAACCTCGGCACCAGCTGTTTCAACAGATTCAACCGTTTGAACTTTAGAAGAACCCGTCGCTCCACCGACACCGTCACGTCCAGTCTTACCACCGAGTAAGATAATCACATCACCTGCTTCTGGTTTTTCACGGACAACATTTTCCTTAGGAGCCGCACCAACAACGGCACCTAGCTCCATACGCTTAGCAACGAAACCTGGGTGGAAGTATTCACGAACATAAGTTGTTGCAAGACCAATTTGGTTACCGTATGAAGAATAACCGTGAGCCGCTGTTTTAGAAATCACTTGTTGTGGCAATTTACCAGCACGAGTTTCAGCAATTGGTGTTGTGATATCACCAGCACCTGAGATACGCATGGCTTGGTAAACGTATGAACGACCTGACAATGGGTCACGAATGGCACCACCGATACAAGTAGCCGCTCCACCAAATGGTTCGATTTCCGTTGGGTGGTTGTGAGTTTCGTTCTTGAACATAAGAAGCCATGGTTCTTTCACACCATTGACATCCACTTCAATTTCAACTGAGCAGGCATTGATTTCATCAGACACTTCCATGTCATCCAAACGACCATTGGCACGCTCATAACGACCAAAAATAGTCGCCATATCCATCAAAGTTTGAGGTTTTTCTGTACGTCCCAACTCATCACGCATGGCGATATATTTATCATAAGTCGCTTGCAATTGTTTTTGGAATTTAGAAGCTGAGAAGTCGATGTTTTTCAACTCAGTCTCGAAAGTTGTATGACGGCAGTGGTCAGACCAGTAAGTATCCAAAACCTTCAACTCAGTCTCAGTTGGCACACGTCCAATAGACTTGAAGTAATCTTGAATGAAGAGAAGGTCATCCACTTCCATTGCCAATCCTTGCTCTGCCTTATACTTAGCAAAATCTTCAGCCGTATAAGTTTCAAAGAAATCCAAGTTTGGAATAGTCTTGTCGGACTCAGAGAAATCCTGTTTCGCAATGCCAACAGTGATATCTTTGAAACGAGAGTCCACTGGGTTCAATAGGTAGTTTTTGACAGCTTCCAATTCATTAGTAGCAATATCCTTGTTAACCAAGTACAACTGAGCAGTATTCACCGTTACATCATTTGAACTACCCAGCAAAAGCAAAGCTTCTTGTGAAGAGGCTGCACGTTGATCAAATTGACCAGGCAAACTTTCAATGGCAAAGAAAGCATACTTCTCAAGATCAGCCTTCACTGCAGCTTCATCCAAAACAGTATCTGTCACTTGTTCAGAGAAGATATGTTTTTCTGCACGCGCAAACAAATCCTCTGCCAAATTAAAGACATCGTAAACCTGTACAATACGAAGGTCCTTCAAGGTTTTCAACTGAAGATTATGCTGTAATTCCTTTACTAAAGAGTGAGATTTCACACGAAAATCAGCTTTTTTCTCAACGAAAATACGTTTATCCATTTTATTTCCTTTATTTATTTCTACTTAAAAACTGCATTGGAGAGGAATTCAAAAAATTACTTCAAGCCTTGTAATTTTTCCAATACAACTTCATAAACATCTGTCAAGCTACCGAGATCACGACGGAAAACATCCTTATCCATGTGGTGACCTTTAGCATCCCAAAGACGGCAGTTATCTGGTGAAAATTCATCTGCCAAGATAATCTTGCCGTCCTTATCAAAGCCAAACTCCAATTTGAAGTCGATCAAACGAAGACCAATTTGTGCAAACCAATCTTTCAACAATTCATTGATACGACGTGTTTCTTCCTTGATATAAGCAATTTGTTCATCATTTGCAACACCCAAAAATTTCACGTGTTCGTCGTTGATAAACGGATCATCCAAATCATCGTTTTTATAATAAAACTCAACAATAGGTGTATCCAAGTTTATTCCTTCTTCAACACCAAAACGCTTTGAAAATGAACCTGCAGTCACGTTACGAAGAACAACCTCCAAAGGAATGATTTTCACCTTTTTATTGAGTTGTTCTGTGTCAGAAATACGTTCGATAAAGTGTGTTGCCACACCGGCAGCATTTAATTTTTCAAAAATAAGAGACGAAATCTGATTATTCAGCACACCTTTACCCTTAATAGTCTCCTTACGAGCACCATTAAGCATGGTTGCTTGGTCCTTATAGACCGACTTAATCACATTTTCGTCTTCTGTACTATAAATATCTTTAGCTTTCCCAGTATAAATCAGTTGGTTTGACATGGAATTGTTCGCCTTTCAAGTTTTTTCTTCTTCATTATACCATACAAAAAACCAAAAACCAACATATAACAAACTTTGTTACTTAGGTAAAATTAAATCGTTCGTGTTTAGTGGGTTATTTAGATTTTTTTAATAAATAATGTATAGAAAAAAAGGAGCCTGACAGAACTAAATCAAGGTAACATTTAGTTTCTTGTCCCACTCCTATAAGATATGAACTATAAATGCTGGCAGAACTGCAGTACTAGATTCACTTGAAATCTAGAAACTAAAGTTTAACTAGCTTATCTGTTATTCAATTGCTCAGACAAATAGTCCAACAAATCGGCTACCTTATCCATATGATCAATAGTATCATCAGAAATTTCAAGAGCAAACTCATCTTCCAAATTAATAATGAATTCCATAAGTTCTATTGAATCCACACCCAAGTCATATAATTTAGTGTCTTCGGTTAAAACAATGTCTTTATTCCCCATCTGATCCTGAATAACAAGTTGCATTTTATGAAGAATTTCTACTCTACTCATCATTCAGCCTCCTCTTTCGGACTAAAGGCTTCAACTAGTTGGTCAACTACCTTAGTATCAAGCATCGTACGAACCTGCTTAATGGTGTAATAAACTGCCTTAGCATCACTAGATCCATGACATTTTACTACGGGAGCTTTAAGACCAAAGAGAACCGCACCTCCGGCGCTAGAGTAATCCATAGTCTTTTTCATACCTTGTAGACTATCCTTCAAGAGAAGAGCACCTAACTTAGCTTTAAGCCCACCATTCATGATGGCCGACTTAAGAGTCTTCATAGCACCAAGTCCCGTTCCTTCGATTGCTTTAAGAACCGCATTTCCTGTGAAGCCATCAGACACAACAACGTCAGCAGCACCAGACATGATTTCACGCGCCTCAACATTTCCGACGAAGTTAATACTGGGCTCCTGAGACAAGAGTTCGAAAGCTTCCTTACGAAGACTATCACCCTTGGTTTCCTCAGTCCCATTATTAAGTAGACCTACACGAGGGTTGGCAATTCCACGAACATTTTTTGCATAGAAGGATCCTAAAATCGCATATTGATGCAAGTGACTAGCTGTATTTTCTGCATTAGCACCTAAATCAAGCATATCAAAGGGTTGACCTGTAAAACTTGGCATTGTTGACATCAGACCTGGACGCTCAACTCCCTTAATACGTCCAACCACAAAGAGACCTGCTGCCAGGAGAGCACCTGTATTCCCTGCAGAAATCACTGCATCTGCCGTTTTCTCCTTAACAGCTTGTGCACCCAAAACCATAGATGCTTTCTTTTTCTTGCGAATGGCTTTAGCTGGCTCGTCATCTGAATTTATCTTTTCATCGGTATGTACAATGCTCACACGTTCAGACGCTGTCAAATAGGTCTTAATTTTAGTTTCATCACCATAAAGCTGGATTTCAATATCTTTGAAATCTGACAAAGCCTGATTGACTCCTTCTACAATTGCTTGTGGCGCATTATCGCCACCCATAGCATCAACTGCAATTACATGCATAGCATCCTCCCTCTCATCCTCTGCTCTAAAAAATAGACTCGAATTTTCATCAATCAAACAATCTATAATTAAAATAGATATATCCAATTTTCTATTTTAAGCAGAGTCTTTCAGCTTATTATCTTCTTATTATAGCACGAACTGACCTGCATTTTAACCCCTGAGCCTGAAAACCTTTGATTCACTGTTTCACGTGAAACAAAAAAAGACAATGCCTAATCAGCACTATCTTCCTTATCCATGATATGAGCCCATGAATTTAGATTATCAATAAACTTCTTACTTTTAAGATGTATCCCAACATAATTATCATAGAGCTCATCAATAAATTGTCGCAACTTTCGTTTCATGTCATCCTTCACAGATATGCTTCTCAATTCTTTAAACGAAAGTCCCTGAAAGCGATCTAAAAGATAAGGCACATTAGGGTCCAAGTGACTACGCCTTTCATCCTCTGCATAGTGATTTGGACAAAGTAAACCTGAGTACTTATACGAGAAATCAAAAGGAAGCCCTACACGATGACAAAAGACACACTCGTGAAAATTCAATTTTACACCAAAACGGTCCAAAACCTGAACCTCAAAAATATTAGTCAGAATTTCGTAATCTAGACCTTCTTCCATTAATTCAAGTGTCTTCTCCAAAAATGCAAATAATTGCTCATCCACCATACCATCAGCAATAGCGGCATCCGTCAATCCAGCCAAATAAGTCGCATAAGACAACTTGAAAATATCGCTTGTAATTTTCTTGAAGGACTCTGCCTGGCTATAATCTTCTATGAAAGATAGACCTTCATCATTTACAGTCATCATGAATTCAGCGATGGTCAAAGGTTGAATGACAGCACTTAATTTACCTGCCCCACCACCTCTAACAAAAAACATCCGTTTACCAGCTTGTTCAGTAAAAATCTTAACCAGCTTATCATTCTCACGATAATTACGATTGAAGAGGACAAGTCCTCTACTCTCAAGCTTCTGCATGTTCTTCCATAAACTCTTTCAAACGAGTCATAGCTGTTTCAATAGTATCCATGCTAGCTGCATATGACAAGCGAACATAGCCTTCACCATACTTCCCAAAGGCAACACCAGGGATAATCGCAATAGCCTTTTCACGTGCAAAGTCTTGGCAGAACTTAAAGGAATCTTGAATATAGCCTTCTGGAATCTTAGCAAAAATGTAGAAAGCACCATCAGGTTTAATAATCTTGAAACCAAGTTCAGACATTTTTTCAAGAATATAATCACGACGTTTCAAATACTCAACTTTCATTGGTTGTGCATCATCCTTACCAGCAGATAAGGCTTCAATAGCTGCAAATTGTGCCATTGTTGCTGCAGCTGTTACCAAATATTGGTGACTCTTAATCAACTGAGCCGTCAAGACTGCAGGTGCGAAAATCAAACCAATACGCCAGCCTGTCATCGCATGAGATTTAGACAAACCATTAATCAAAATCGTTTGTTCCGGTAAATACTCAGCAATAGATACATGATGATCCACATAAGTTAGCTCAGAGTAAACTTCATCACTAACAACAAAAATATCGTATTTTTTCAAGACTTCAGCCAAATCTGCAATCTGTTGACGCGAATAGGTCACACCAGTTGGGTTGGTTGGATAGTTAAGCAAAACTGCTTTAAGATTATCTCCCTGCTCCAAAATTGCCTTTTCTAACATCTCTGGAGTCAAAACAAAATCATTAGCAGTTGTATCAATTTCAACAATTTCAGCACCAACTAGATTAGCAATAGGTTCGTATCCAGGATATGCTGGTGCAGGAAGAAGAACTGTATCACCAGGTTCTAAGATAGCTGTCAACGTCGCAGAAAGGGCTTCTGTTGCCCCAATAGTCACCAAAATCTCATTATCTGGGTTATAAGTAAGATTATATTTTTCCTTAACAAAATCCGCAGCTGCTTGACGTAAGACAGGAAGACCTGCCATACCTGTATAGTGCGACTGGTTAGCATCGATAGCAGCTTTAGCAGCTTCTTTTACATGATCTGGAGTTGTAAAATCAGGTTCACCAAGTGTCAACTTTTTGATCCCTGGTACATCTGAAATTGATTGGTCAAACTGACGAATCATTGAAACTTCAATCTTATCTAAATTTTTATTAAAACGTTGTGTTAAATCCATCACGGTCACCTCTTTGCAATTATGCCTTACATTATATCAAAAACTCAAACGCATTTAAACACCAAAAAAGCTAGCCTAGGCTAGCTTTAGTCTATTTATGTCCCATTTCAAACAATGGTGACAATGGACGTTTTTCATGAATACGAATGATTGCCTCAGAAATTAAATCAGCAATAGAAATTTGCTCAATCTTATCAATCAAACGTTCTTCTGGAAGATAAATCGTGTCAAGCACGACAAGTTTTTCAATAGCAGATTTTTGAATATTATCAAGTGCTGGACCTGACAATACAGGGTGTGTACATGATGCAAAGACATGAGTTGCACCAGCCTCAGCAAGCGCATCTGCCGCATGACAGATAGTACCTGCAGTATCAATCATATCATCAATCAAGATACATGTTTTACCTTCAACATTACCAATGATATTCATAACTTCAGAAGTGTTCATTTTATCAACACTACGACGTTTGTCAATGATAGCGATTGGCGTTTTCAAACATTGTGCCAATTTACGCGCACGAGTCACACCACCATGGTCCGGAGAAACAACAACTACATCATCTCCAGTAAGACCAGCACGATCAAAGTAATCAGCAATAAGAGGAGCACCCATCAAATGGTCTACAGGAATATCAAAGAATCCTTGAATTTGGGCAGCATGAAGGTCCACAGTCAAAAGACGATCAACACCAGCCACCTCAAGCATATTAGCAACCAATTTAGATGTGATTGGTTCACGTGAACGAGCCTTACGGTCTTGACGTGCATAACCATAGTAAGGCATGACAACACTAACTGTCTCAGCACTCGCACGTTTTAGCGCATCAACCATGATCAAGATTTCCATCAAATTATCATTTACAGGAGAGCTTGTAGATTGAAGAATAAAGACGTGATGACCACGGATAGACTCTTCAATATTAACTTGAATCTCGCCATCTGAAAACTCACGAACACTTGATTTTCCAAGTTCAATACCCATTTTATCAGCAACTTTTGCTGCCAATTCCTGGTTAGACGACAAAGCGAACAACTTTAAATTCGTATAAGACATGATTTCCTCCAAAATATTTACTACTCCATTCTACCTTTTTTTAAACTGATTTTCAACGTCAAATAAATGGTGTCATAGGAACTTAACAAGTATCATAAGATACAATTATTAATAACAGTAATTTGCTATCTAAATGTCTATATCAATCATAACACCCATTTTGGAAAACAAAAAACGATTCGAAAACGTTCGAATCGCATCTTTAATATCATTATGGATAAATATAGTATACAGAACCACCGTGAGCTGATGATGTAGGATCAAATGTACCACGGTAATTACCAATTGACATGTTACCAGCGTAGTTTGATTCCATAACTTGAATTGAGTTTGCACCTGATGCTGATGTAACGTAAGCTACGTGACCGTAACCACCACCATCATTTGGCCAAACTGCAATTGCACCGGCTACAGGAGTTGTACCTACTGAGTGACCAGCTGCTTGCGCACTAGCAATCCAGTTTTTAGCATTACCCCAGTTATTACCAGCCCATGAAGCCAATGATTTTGCACCCCAAGTACATTGTCCAACTGGATATGTATTAGGTGTCGCAGCGGCTTCAACTTTAGCTGTTTCAGCTGGTGCTGCAGGAGCCGGAGCTTCTGATGCAGCTGGTGCTTCACTAGCTGGTGCCTCTGAAGTAGAGGCAGGAGCAGCTTCTGAAGTTGCAGGAGCAGCCGACTCTGGTTGTTCTTGACTAGCTGGCGCTGCAGGTGCTTGTGCTGCTTCTGATGTTTCTGTCGCTTGACTTGCTGGTGCTTCTGAAGTAGAAGCTGCAGGTGCTTGTGCTTCTGATGTTTCTGATGAAGCTGGTGCTTGTGCAGCCTCTGAAGCTGTCGATGTTTCAGAAGCTGGTGCCTCTGAAGGCTGAGCTACAGCTTGTGAAGTTGCTGCCGCTTCTGATTGTGCTACTGATGCTGCCGCTTCTGAAGAAGCCACAGCTTGTGCAGCTGCCTCTGATTCAGCAACTGCTTGAGATTGTGCTACTGATGCGGCAGTTGAAGCTGCTGCAGATTCAGCAGTTGATTTAGCAGAAACAAGTGATGTTTTCTCATTTTGAGCTGTTGTCAATTCAGCAGCCAAAGCAACTTGTGCTGCTTCAAGTTCTGCTTGTTGAGTTGTCAAACCAGCTTCTGTTGTTTCAAGTTCTGACTTATTAGCTGCGATAGTATTAATTGCAGCTTGATTTTCTTCTTGCTTAGCAGCAAGCTCTTTTTGATCAGACTCTTGTTTTGTCAACATATCATTATTCGCTGTTACCACTTTTGAAATAGCTGTAATGCGAGTAATCGCTTCAGAGATTGACTTAGAATTCAAAATAGAGTTAATGTAGCTAGTCGCAGTATTATTTTGTTGAGCACTACGAGCTTGTTTAGCCAAAGAATCTTGGCGAGCCACAATTTTACTTGATAATTCTTGAATCTCAGATTCTAATCCTGCTGATACTTTTTCAAGTTCCGCATTTTTAGCTTCTAATTCTGATTTCTGAGTTCTAAGAGTTGATACTTGTGATTGAATTGTAGTAACTTGAGCCTGTGCAGTCTCTTGTTGAGAAGCAAGGTTACTAATTGTGTTATCTGCAGCAGCGATTTGCGAATCATAATCCTCTGCATGTACAGTTGCAGCTGCTGAAAGGGTTACACCACTTACCAGCACTGCTGAAAGAATACGTTTTTTCATAATATAAAATACTACTCCTTTTCGATAAGACCTTATAATTGTATCAAAAAATGACGCAAACTTTGTTACGTCAATATTACAGTTCTATTTAAATCTATCAACTGACAGATACAAAAATAATTTTTCAATAATAGGTTTAGTTAAAATAAACATTAAAAGATTAAAAAACAAACTAGGGCTTAATTGATAAATAATAAAATCAGTTATGGACTCGTTTGAGTAACCATATAATAATACAAACCCAAAATTGATAATGTCAAAAATAAATAAGGATAAGAAGACTAATAGTAAATCAACGTAAGCGTTTCGTTTAACAAATCGAGATAACTGGGTCAATAGAAAACATAAAATGGGAAGAGTAAGGATGACTATACCAATTGTTTTAAAATAGTAAGTGTCATAAATAAAGCCAAGAAAAATGAGATAAAGGTATGACAATCTACTAGTAGATAAGTTTAAAGTCATTAAAAAGACATATATAATAAAAAGGTGAGATGATAGAAAAAATTCTGGAGACAAATAATGATTAAGTATCATCGAAATATGACCATCCCATAGAAAAGGAATGAAACTAAGTAAAAAAGGAACAAAAGAATACTTAGAGAAATTCATATTATTTACCATCTCCAACTAAAGTAACATAAGAAATTTTATCAAAATCTGCATAAGGTTTTATAAAAATAGTTCGATTTCCTTCATAATCACTCACAGATTCAACAGTTCCAATTGGAACACCCTTTACAGAGACATCATCGAGACCGCTAGTAACCACTTCTGTACCCTTCTTAATACTTTCTGAAGAGTTAAGTTGTGTCATTTTTAAAAGCTTCTTTTTATTATCATAATTTGAAATGATGCCAAAAACCTGATTTCCATCCTCAGAAATAACACTAGAAGCTAAATAAGTATCACTAAGACTACCTGAGAGTAAAGAAATGGTAGTACTATCATCATAAACTTTTGTCACAAAACCAATGACACCACCATTAGATGTTGCTAACATAGACTTGCTAACATTCTTAGATTTACCAACATTAATCGTTAACTCTTTTAACCAATTAACTGAAGGTCGCATAGAAACTTCGGCTGTTATAACATTATCTCGACTAAGCTTATCTGAAAGATTCAAAGAAGCCCTTAGAGAATCATTTTCTTCTTGTAAATTGGAAATGATTGCAGATTGATTCTGAAGTGAGGATAAGGACTTTTTTAAATCCCTGTTCTCAGAATAAGTTGATAACAAATCAGAGATGACATTATGCGATTTAGTTAAAGCGACAAAAGGAATTGAGACCACAGAATCCACCTTAGAAATAACTCCCGAAACATTAGAAGATAAATCCTTCGTCAACTTTTTATTTGTAAAAAGAAAAGAAAAAAACATAACAAAAAATAGAAAAGTAATAAATCCATAGAGAAGAAATTTGTAAAAACTATTTTTCATTTTGTCACCTCTGTAAACAGTAAAAGAAAACGAATTATCTTACTAGATAATTCGTCATAATACGGAGAATGGGGGATTCGAACCCCCGCGCCAGTTACCCGACCTAACGATTTAGCAAACCGTCCTCTTCAGCCTCTTGAGTAATTCTCCAATATGGGCACGAGTGGAATCGAACCACCGACCTCACGCTTATCAGGCGTGCGCTCTAACCATCTGAGCTACGCGCCCAAGCTAAATGCTTGGTTATTTGTTTCCAAATAAAGCGGGTGACGAGAATCGAACTCGCGACAACAGCTTGGAAGGCTGTAGTTTTACCACTAAACTACACCCGCTAAACAAAATGGCGCGAGACGGAATCGAACCGCCGACACATGGAGCTTCAATCCATTGCTCTACCAACTGAGCTACCGAGCCAAATTGCGGGAGCAGGATTTGAACCTACGACCTTCGGGTTATGAGCCCGACGAGCTACCTAGCTGCTCCATCCCGCGATAAAAATTAAGGAGGATGTGGGATTCGAACCCACGCACGCTTTTACACGCCTGACGGTTTTCAAGACCGTTCCCTTCAGCCGGACTTGGGTAATCCTCCAAATAATATAAACAATATATGGACCTTGTAGGACTCGAACCTACGACCGCTCGGTTATGAGCCGAGTGCTCTAACCAGTTGAGCTAAAGGTCCAAGTAATCCATATATGATATAGCGGCGAAGGGGATCGAACCCCCGACCTCCCGGGTATGAACCGGACGCTCTAGCCAGCTGAGCTACACCGCCATAAATCGGGAAGACAGGATTCGAACCTGCGACCCCTTGGTCCCAAACCAAGTGCTCTACCAAGCTGAGCTACTTCCC
>NZ_JASUZV010000016.1:0-42570 GCF_030284685.1 Streptococcus raffinosi | reverse complement strand
AGACTGCTTAACCCAAAGCAACCTGGTTCCTCACATTTTATTTATTTCAATTGTCTACTTGACACGGTACGTATCAATCTGCAGGGCTTTTGTCATACTTTGATTACTAAAGAACTTAGCCTTCTAGCTCACTCAAATACTCATAGCGTTCATATTTTTCAAGCAAGCTTTCATTAGTGGCATCCAAGTCACGTTGAAGGCTGGCTAGCTGTCCATAATCGCTTGCATTTTCGAGCATGGCTGCTTCAATCTCTTCGATTTTAGCTTCAAGCTCGGCAATTTCATCTTCAATAGTCGCCCACTCTTGTTTTTCAAAGTAACTCATGCGTTTTTTGTCTTCTTTGACTTTTTCAACCTTAACGCTAGCTTGTGCTTTTTCCTTTTCAAGAAGGGCCGATTGCTCTTGTAAGAAGGCTTTTTCATCAAGGTAGTCCGTATAATTGCCAAAGAACTCACGCACGCCGCCATCTTCAAAGGCTAGAATCTTGTTTGCTACCTTGTCCAAGAAATAGCGGTCGTGACTTACGGTAACGACAGGGCCACCAAAACCATTAAGGAAGTTTTCCAAAACCGTCAAAGTTGCAATGTCCAGGTCGTTTGTCGGCTCATCCAAGAGCAGAACATTGGGCTTTTCAATCAAAATCTTAAGTAGATAAAGACGTTTCTTTTCCCCACCAGAGAGCTTAGCAATCTGTGTTCCATGGCTAGAACGAGGAAAAAGGAACTGCTCCAAGAGCTCGGTGATACTGGTTGTTCCAACTGTTGTCTTGACTTCATCCGCCACTTCTTGCAAGTAGTTAATGACACGCTTGCTCTCATCCATGTCCTTAATTTGCTGTGAGAAATAACCAATACGTACCGTCTCACCAATATCCAGGACACCAGCTGTAGGCACAAGATCACCATTAATGAGATTGAGCAAGGTCGATTTCCCGACACCGTTATCACCAACAATACCGATACGATCACGATTTTGCATGATAAGGTTGAAATCACTGAGAATTTGCTTGCCAGCTTCATAAGCAAAATCGACATGCTTGAAGTTAACCACCTTCTTACCAATACGGCTAGTCTCAAAGTTAATTTCAAGATCGTCATTATTGATCGTTTGGTGAACCTCACCCTTTAGATCCTTAAAACGATTGATACGAGCTTGTTGTTTGGTCGCACGAGCTTGTGGTTGCGTTCGCATCCAGGCCAACTCCTGCTTATAGAGTTGCTTTTTTTTGTGTAGAGCTGCTGCATCACGCTCATCTTGTTCAGCCTTGAGTCGCACGTAATCCTGGTAATTCCCTTGGTACTCAATCAGATTAGCCTGGTCTAGCTCAAAGATGCGTGTTGCCACATTATCTAAGAAATAACGGTCGTGGGTAATGAAAAGCACGGTTTTTTTAGAAGACTTAAGAAAATTAGTCAACCAAGCAATGGTATCAATATCCAAATGGTTGGTTGGTTCGTCCAAAAGCAAAAGATCAGCATCATTCAAGAGAACCTGAGCCAACTGAACACGACGTCGAAGACCCCCTGAGAGGTCACCAACCTTTTGCGAGAGGTCTGAAAGACCCAGCTTAGACAAGACTGTCTTAACCTCACTTTCAATAGACCAAGCATCCAGACTATCCATCTCAGCCATAACCTTCTCCAAGCGAGCCTGATTATCCTCAGAATAATCCGACATAAGCGTTTCATACTCACGAATCAAGGCCATCTCACGAAGGTCCGATGACAAGACCGTATCAAGAACTGTCTTGCTATCATCAAATTCTGGCTCCTGAGTCAAATAAGCTATCTTGTAGCCATTAGCCTTGGTGAAAGGTGACACATCACCATCAAAGCCAATACGCTCAGACACAACATCTAACAAGGTTGTCTTACCTGTCCCATTGACACCAATAATCCCAATACGATCCAAATCATGGATAATGAATGAAATCTCTTTAAAAACCGTCTTATCTCCAACGGACTTGGTTAATTTTTCAACAATAAAATCTGACATCTTACCTCCTTTTTACAAATAACACCGCTACGGATCTTACGCATGCTCTGTAGCGGTGTGTCATTTTTATAACGTCTAAAGGTTCACTTCATAGCTTGAACAAAGGCTATAATGGCTTCCTTGTCATTAGCTAGATTTCCATTAACAATAGTATTTTCAATAGCTTTGAGTGTACGACCAAGGTCCGGTCCAGGTTTGAAACCCAGATCCTTCATCAGCATACCGCCATTTACAACAATTTCGTGCTTATCATGGATGAGCAACTGACCATCCAACTCAGCAATACGCTCATAATCGACTGTCAAGCCCTGAGCTTGTCTCAAACCTTCAGCTTCCTCTAGGAGTTCCTTACCATAGTGATAAACATCTTGTTTGGTCACAGCTCTCTCCATACGGAATTTGAAAATCTCAACCAGAGATTGTACTGTCTTCTGGAAATTCACAGAGGTCTTCCATTTTTTAAGGAAAGAGCGTGGATTGTCATGCTTGAGAGCCAAAAGCGTTGCTGCCCAGGCCTGCTCAGAACTTGTAAATCTAAATCCCTCAGCATAATCTGCCACAAAAGACTGCCATTTCTCAGCTGTCTCTTGAAAATCTGGAAGGTACTGATAAGCCTTAGTCTCTAGAAGAGCCTTGATTCCTTTCTTCCAATGTGGGGCCAAAAGTAGCTTATCAAACTCGATGAAACTTCGCTCAATCGAAATCTTTTCCAAAAGCGGAGCATGGCTGGTCATCGCCTCAAAAGTCTTTTCTTCGATATCAAAGTCTAAACTTGCTGCAAAACGTAACCCACGCATGATGCGAAGGGCATCCTCGTTAAAGCGTTCCTCAGCCTTACCAACAGCCCTCAAAACACGGTTGTCCAAGTCAGCAAGACCATTGAACTTATCGATAACCTCAGCATTTTCATTAAGAGCAAAAGCATTGACTGTAAAATCACGACGCTTAAGATCCTCTTCCAATGAACGCACAAAGGACACACTAGACGGACGACGGTAATCTACATAGACATCCTCTGTTCGGAAGGTCGTCACCTCATATTCACCGCCATTTTCCAAAACCAAGACCGTCCCATGCTCAATACCAATGTCTACCGTACGCTCGAAAATCTGCTTGGTTTCCTCAGGGTAAGAAGACGATGCAATGTCCACGTCATGGATGGGACGATTGAGAAGAACATCACGAACAGATCCTCCAACAAAGTAAGCCTCAAATCCAGCCGCCTTAATTTTCTCTAATATTGGTAAAGCCTCCTGAAACTCAGAAGGCAAATAACTTAATCTCATAGTAAATGTTCCAAACCATAAACAAGCTGGTCACGTTTAACCACTTCTTTAATCCCAAGATTAACACCACCCATAAAGGAAATACGGTCGTAAGAGTCGTGACGCAAGGTCAAGCCTTCTCCTTGGGCACCAAAGATGACCTCTTGGTGAGCCACAAGACCTGGCAAACGCACACTGTGAATACGGAAGCCATCAAACTCTGCACCACGTGCTCCGGCAAGTGTTTCCACCTCATCTTCAGCTCCTTGACGTTTAGGTTCACGAACTTCACGAATAAGTTCAGCCGTTTTCACTGCTGTACCTGAAGGGGCATCCTTCTTCTTATCGTGGTGAAGCTCAATGATTTCAAGGTCTGGGAAGTATTTACTTGCTTCTGCTGCAAACTTCATCAAAAGGATGGCACCAATAGCAAAGTTTGGAGCAATCAAGCCACCAATTGACTTGTCTTTAGAAAGGGCTGTCAAGTCCTGAATCTGTGCTTCTGTAAATCCTGTCGTACCCACAACTGGTGCAAAACCATTTTCCAAAGCAAAATGGGTATTTTCATAGGCAACAGCTGGCATGGTGAAATCCACCCAGACATCTGCGTCAAAGCCAACCAAATCCGCCTTATCCGTGAAGACAGGAACACCGTCCACTTCTTTTTCTGTCGCAAATGGGTCAAGCAAGGCAGCCAAGGTCAATTCATCATCTCCCTTGACCATATCAACCGCAGTTGAACCCATTCTTCCTTTAAATCCAGCAACAATAACTTTAATAGACATATCATTTTTCCTCTCTATTGATCATAGTCGTAGACAATCCCCATTCAAAATGGATTGTTCTTTATTTGGTGAACTTAGGTGTCAAGCCTAGAACTAACGCTCCCTCTCCCAAATGGGTAGCAATCACGGCACAGAGGGACACCACTGTTGAAACCTTAACACCTTGGGCTTCAAGCTGTTCTTTAAAATCCTCTGCCTTTTCAGGAACATTGGTATGCAAAATGCTGAGCTCCATGTTTTGATTGTCCTCAGCTAGGGCAACCAAACGCTTCACAGCTTTCTTCTCTGTACGCACCTTTTCAAAAACAACGATTTTTCCTTCATCATTAAAATTCAAAATAGGTTTGATAGACAAAAGATTTCCTAAAATCGCCGAACCATTCGACAAACGTCCTCCCTTAACCAAATGGTTAAGGTCATCCACGAGAATATAAGCTGTTGTTTGTGCAATTTGCTCATCTAGTTTCTTCAAGATATTGTCAAAAGACATCTCTTGAGCTGACCAATGCAAAACGTTTCTCACCATGGCACCCATAGGAGTTGCCGTTATTTTAGTATCAGGAAAAGCAATTTTCAACTTGGCATGATCTTCAATCAAAAATTGACTGTTGGCCCAAAAACCAGAAATGCCTGAAGAAAGGAAAAGCCCAATGACATGGGTGTAACCTTTATCCTCTAACTCCATCAGTAGGTTATCCAAATCAGCCAGATTAGGTTGCGACGTCTTGAGCAGTTCTTCTGAGTTCGCCATTTGCTCATAAAACTGTTTCAAGTCCAAGTTTTTTCCTTCAACAAAAGGCTGACCCTCAATGATGACCGGAATATCTAAAATATATACATCAGCATGTCCCTGAATATCAGCAGGGAGATTAACCGACGAATCCGTAATAACTGCAAGAGACATCTTAGAACTCCAAGTTGATACCTGGGCGATCCAAGGCAATCTCAGTGACTTCATAAGTCAAACGTTGAAGCGTATCCAACAAAGGGGCTGCCAAAGCCTCAGCTTCTTCTTGTGAAAAGTCTTTAGGTTCATTGACGATACGGTTTTGAATATGATCCATTTGAGAGACAATACCTGAGATAACAAACTCATCACGGACAATCATAAATTGCAAAACAGCAACAACCGACGTGTTGTTAGCTTCTTCATCTTTATTGTGCAACTGGAAAGTTACCTCAACATTAGTTTTAGGAACACCATTTTCTTTTTCCCACTCATGGTTACGAACATCATAGTGGTAACGGTTAACGAATACTTTTTCGCGAATTAAATCCATTAGTCATTATTCTCCTTGATACAATTACTCTTTATTATAGCATAAATATGGTTTTTGATGGAAATATTATTGACAGAAAAATGAGTATTTTAATGAGTTTTTAACACTATAATTCGGGAGTAACTGACAAATGAAAATAAAGACGAGAGTAGGGCAAAACTTGAATGAACGAGTAAAGAACTAAAAGAGGGCCCTCTCAACAATAAGAGAACCCTTTAAACAAGCACTAACATTCCTTTAATGAACGTTTCTGTTGTCCATTTTCGTCAAAATTATCAGGAGCTAACCAGTTCTCAAAGCGCTCTTTTAGTGCAGGCCACTCACTGTCAATAATAGAGAACCAGTCCGTATCACGGCTACGTCCCTTATAGATAGCATGGTTACGGAAACGCCCTTCGAAGGTGAAACCTAGTCGCTGTGCTGCATTGGCGGAAGGACGGTTGAGACTGTCACATTTCCATTCATAGCGACGGTAGTATAGCACGTCAAAAACATAGGTCATCACTAAATATTGGGCTTCGGTAGCTGCTCGCGTTTTTTGTAAGGCTGGAGCCAAAATGACCCGTCCCATCTCTACACTCCGATTTTTAGGCGTAATGGCCATGAGTGAGAAAGTGCCCAGAACCTTTCCTGAGGCCTTATCCCTAATGGCAAAGAAATAAGGATTAGAAGACTGCTCATAGTCTTCCAAACACTGGCGTACTGCTTCTTCAGATTCAAAAGGATCCGCATACATATAGGTCCAGTCAGAAAGAATCCGATTGGTAAAGTAAAAGTCAAGAATATCCTCGTAGTGTTCTGCTACTGTCAAATGTTCAACACTACAATAGCGACCGTCCAAGAGAGTGATGTCCGGCATCTTCCCAGGTCTGGCATCCGCTAAGCTTGGTCCGACTTCTTGTTGGTACTGATTCAAAGGCATAGTCATCTTCCTTTCATAAATAAGAAAAGCCTACACAAAAGTGCAGACTTTAGCTGAATTATTTAGCAACTGGGTATACAGATACTTGTTTTTTGTCGCGACCTTTACGTTCGAAACGTACAACACCTTCAACTTTAGCGAAGAGTGTATCGTCACCACCACGGCCTACGTTTACACCTGGATAGATGTGTGTACCGCGTTGACGGTAAAGGATTGATCCACCTGTTACAGTTTGACCATCAGCAGCTTTGGCACCAAGACGTTTAGCTTCTGAATCACGGCCATTGGAAGTAGAACCCCCACCTTTTTTGTGGGCGAAAAGTTGCAAGTTTTCAAGAGTTTTCAACATAAGATTGTGTCCTTTCTTAGTGATTAGTCGTCAGCTTACGCGTTGATAGCGTTGATAACAACTTTTGTATAAGGTTGACGGTGACCTTGTTTACGGTGGCTACCTTTTTTAGGTTTGTATTTGAAAGTAACAACTTTCTTTTGTTTACCTTGTTTTTCGATAGTTCCGACAACAGTAGCTCCTTCAACAACTGGAGTACCTACTACAGTTTTATCACCACCGACAAGAACAACTTCGTTAAAAGTTACTTCTGATCCAGCTTCAGCGTTGATTTTTTCAACGTAGATCGCTTGACCTACTTCAACTTTAACTTGTTTTCCACCAGTTTTGATGATTGCGTATGTGCTCATGATGCACCTCCTATTAAAATATTAATGTGTCTGAGGTTTCCCTCTGTGAAGACTCGCCTAGTACTGCGGGGACGAACCCACTTGCAAACAGTAGTCGTGCGGTTGCACAGGACGTGCATTTAGTCAACGTTTCAATTCTATCATTTTTTTACTCTAATAGCAAGAGAAAAAGTTTTTTGATTAGTCTTATTCTGTCGATTTAAGTTAAACACCTAATACGCCATCTAATCCACTCTGACACCATGCTTGCCTAAAAAGGTCTTAGCCAAAGCGTTCTCCAAAGCTACTAGGGAAAGCGTCTTATCGGTTGTTAAAATCTGATAACGCTCAGTCCCTTCAAAATAGAAATGATTCAAAGCTTGATAGCCATTTTTTTCGTAAAATGCTAGACGTTTTAGACGTTGAGCTCGATTAGAAACATTAGGATCATCCATGGGCTCAATCGTGAGAACACATGGGCAAACACCTGCTTCTTTCTTAACTTGTGCCAAAATCTGACTACCGTATCCCTGAGACTGTTTACTTTCTTCAACCGCAAGAAAGAGTAAGTATACTAGGCTGTCAGTATAGATGGTATAGGTTAAGCCAATAAAAGTTTGCTTATCATAATAAGCCAGAAATTCCTGCCCTTTTTTCAAGCCATTCCAAGATAATTGCCAGAGGGGAAGACGCTCACAAGCAGGAAAAGCCGCTTCATAAAGCGAAGCGACCTGTCTAAACGTTGGTGTAAAAGGGTAAACCTTACGAACCCGAACTGCCATGACCCTAACCAATGACCTTTTGATAATCTTCTGGTGTCGCCACACGAGCATGCTCACGTTGACGGTCAAGAAGATGTCTAAAAAACTCATGGTTGCCCAAGGCTTCATGAAGGGTTTGCTTGAAGTGACCGGCATCCATCGGTGAAAAGATATTGCTTGGCGCTGTATACTCTGAACCATGACTAGTGTTCGTAAAGGCAAGGATAAGCATATTATTTTCGAAAGCAGCACGGGTCGCTGACAAGATTTCATTTTGATGGTTAATATCCAAGTAGAAATCAGCTTCTTGATAAAGGCGTTTAACCTGTTCTGTTGTAATGTTAGGATAAAGACTAACATTGCTATATTTAGCCAAATCCATCAAGCGACTTGACATCTCTGTAATAGCCCCGACATGATAGTGCATGGTAGGTACTTCACTAACAATACTTTCCAGATGTTCAACCTGATCGGAATTGGTCAAGATAAGTGCATGGTTTTGGAAATGATTTTGACGTGCAAATGGATACATGAAGCCAAGGAAAGCTACATGAGAAGCCTGCTGGGGACTAATCAATTTTAGCAAATTCGTGTAGGCTGTGTAATCCTGAACAACAATCTTGGTTTGACGGTGATTGCTATCAAGGAGCAAACGCATATTGCCAGGAACTGTGTCTGTAATTGGCTCTTGCCAGAAAAGCACATCTTGGCCAGAATTTGGAAGGTTCATCGTTGTCAAGAAAGGCGTTGACAGTGAGTTATAAAGGATACGACTTAAATCATAACCCGCCTCTTGGAGATAGAAGACTACAAATTCCGACTTGTTTTTGAAAATGTAGACTTTTTCCTTCCAATTCAAGATAACATCCTTGGTCAAATGGTTAACAACGATAACTTCCTTGTTGTCTGGCGTGAAATAACTAGTGATAGTCGCTTCTTGTTTAACATTGTACGTTGTCTGAGAAAAACGATATCCCTTGTTATTATAGCGGTCAGTCACGCGCAAGCGGCCTGACTCATCATACCAGTCCACAGCATTTACCAAACGTTGATGTTCAGGATGCGCATAATGAATATGTCCACGTTTTTTATCAAAACGGAAAATTTCTGCATTACTATTGGTCCCTAAAATTTCCCAGTAATCTGGCACGGGCACTTGATTAAAGTAAAGAGCAGATCCCTGAACCTTATCAAAACCAGTGAAATAAAGGTAGGGCGAGGTTACATCACTAGGTAGAAAGCCATCATCCGAAAGGCAAACCGTTGTATTGGCATAGCCAGCAACGATTAAGGAGTAATGGAGATCCCAACTACCCTGACTATAACTTTCAAATAAATTAATCATGACTAGTCATCTCCTTTACTAAGTTAAGCCACTTCTGCTCAATTTCCTCTGTCAAAAAGCCTTTAGCGATATCATAAGAAACTTGATGAACATGGTCCAAATCTGTGCGGTTAAAGAAGGCTACAATTTTCTCTGCCAAAGCCGATACAATGGCAGGTTCATCATCTTTTTCGAAACGAGGAATGAGGTAACCATTTTCATTATCTTTAATAAAGGTTTGGTTCCCATAGCGCACGTCAAATCCAATCATACCAAGACCTGAACCAACAGCTTCTAAAAGAGTCAAGCCAAAGCCTTCACTCTTAGAACCTGACAGGTAAAGCTCGTAGTCCTTGTAGACTTCTGTTAATTCCTGATGCCCTTTGAGGTGGATGTAATCCTGAGCTTGATTTTCCTCAATAATAGCCTTAAGTTTAGCCTCCTCAGCCCCTGTACCAAAGATATCAAAATTAACTTGTGGCAAGCTCTCCTTAGCCTTAACAACAGCCTTAGCCAACCAGTCCACATGTTTTTCATTGGCCAAACGTGAAGCGGTAATGATAGAGAATGGTTTACGATTGCCATCAGGTTTTCTCAGTTTATCCACACTTCCCACAGGGATGGTTACGATATGAGGCCTAAATGGTGTGTACTTGTTGAACTGATCTAGCATGATATCACGTTGACGATTTGTCGCCGTGATAAAGAAATCGACCTTGTCCGCATTACTAAATTGATACTCGTAATAATTATTCCAAAGAATGGTCTTGTCTGTTACCGCATTCTCACTAAAGTGTTCCGCATGGACCACTACCCCAAGTTTGGCAGGTTTGGCATTACGGAAAACGGCTTGCCCTGTACCAGTTGCACGGTCCAAGATGACAATATCTTTGTCCGTGAGGCCAAGTTGAGACATAAAATAAGCGATAAACTCGTGCTTAGAAGACAAAATCTTATCTGAAAAACGGAAGATACTATCCTTTCCATCAACGATTTCGTCATAGGCAACACTACCATCTTCATTGAAGAAACGGCGTTGGTAAAGATGAGCCTTGTTGTCCACTGGTGTGTAATACTCTGTGAACATCTTGGTATAAGAGTAAAAATCTTTACGAATCAAGCAACCACGAGAAACCTTTTCCACACGGTGAACAATCTCTTCACCCTCTTTACGCAAGTATGCCGCATAAAAAATGTCCTCTTTAGCACAAAAGAGCTTCACTACCTTACCATTAATTTCACGACGTGTAATATCATAAGGAATTTCATTTTCCAAATCCTTGACGGTATAAGTCGTTGGGGCAATCTTAAGGTCTGTAAAATAGCTATAGAGCCAGATGACATCTTCGTCCGCAAAACCCATGTTACGGGTCAAATCAGACAGGTTGTCCTGCAAGAACATATCCATAAAGACAAACTTAGCCTTGATACCAGTGTTTTTAAAAATGGTAGAACGGTAGGCCTGAGCATATTCGACACCACTTGACGCCCAACCAATTCCTAAATTGATGTTATAAACAGTCATGTATTTTCCTTTCTAGGTAAAATGCAACATCGATATTATTTCTTTATTTGATACAGCTGATGCTAATAAAATCTAAGCAGTCACTATATACTTTGGGACTAGAGCAAGTCATCAATAAGTGTGTCTACTTCGTCTTGTGCCTCTTCGATAGGTGTGATTTCAGTCACCATAATTCCTGCAACCGCCCGTTCAACTAGGCCTTCAACATCCATACGACGCTCATATTGTTCAACGTTTTTGATTTTGGGATTGGTCTTTGGACGGTCCGGTGCAAAGATGGTACAGCAATCTTCGAAAGGTTGAATAGAAATGTCGAAGGTATCAATTTTTTGTGCCAAATCAATGATTTCCAACTTATCCATAGTCACAACTGGGCGAATCACTGGCGTACAGGTGACAGCATTAATGGCCTGCATAGACTCCATAGTCTGACTGGCAACCTGACCAAGACTTTCTCCATTGATAATTACAAGACCACGTCGTTCCTCACGAATGCGGTCAGTAATACGCATCATAAAACGACGAGTCAAAGTCATCAAATAAGCCTCTGGTGCTTTTTCCTTGATTTCCTCTTGAATTTCAGTAAAGGGTACTTCAATGAACTGGATATTGCCACCAAACTTAGTCAACTTACGGGTCAAATCTTGAGCCTTTTTCAGTGCACCAGGACTGGTGTATGGAGGACTTGCAAAATGGACAGCCTCAATATCCACACCACGTTTAAGGGCTAGATAACCTGCAACAGGCGAATCAATCCCACCTGAAAGCATGAGCATGCCTTTCCCAGCTGTCCCTACAGGTAATCCACCTGCACCCTTAATTTCCTCATGAGAAATATAGGCAGCCTCCGCACGAATCTCTACCTTAAGATTAACATCTGGACCCTTCATTTGTGCTTTAATATCAGGCAATACATCAAATACAGCATTTCCTAAAGTAAGGTTGAGCTCACGACTGTCGAGAACAAAGTCGTGGTCACTACGTTTAGCCGTCACCTTAAAGGTAAGTCCATCATGATAAAGCCCAGTCATAATGTCTTGAACAGCTTTTTTCAATACTTCGACATTTTTTTCACATTTGTAAACAGGACTAAAGGCCTGAATCCCGAAAATCTGTTTCAAAGACTCTGCGACTGGTTCGTAGTCTGTGCCATTTAGATAGATGTGTCCACGGTCACGGTCAAAAGTCACTTTCACTTCTGGATAGATGGATAGGACATCCTTGATATTATTTTTAAGTTTATTGATGAAACGCATGCGGTTTTTGCCCTTGGTTGACAATTCCCCGTAGCGCACCATAATTTCTGAATACGTTAGTGTCATTCCTTTTCCTTTTGAACTTGAATTTAGTTTTATTTAATCGTTTTATCTCACTTTTTGTGTCTTAGCGTAGACCTGCTTGAAAATCGTGAGAAATTGTTCAACCTGTCCCATATCATTGTCATCATCGAGACTGATACGAACGGCAGTTTGGGCCAACTTACTTGGTACACCCATAGAAATGAGGGTTCCTGCTGGCTTACCGGCTTTTGAGGAGCAGGCTGATGTCGTTGAAATATAGATTTGATGTTCCTCAAAAGCATGGACAACAACTTCACCACGAACTCCCTTGATGCCAAAGGTCAAAATATTGGGAGCAAAGTTATCACCTTCACCTGAGAAGAGAGTAATGTCCTCATACTTCGACAATTCGTCAAAGATAACTTTTTTCATCTTGGCAATTTTAGGCAGAGACAAGGCCTCTTTATCAGTGACTAAGCGCAAGGCCTTAGCCATACTTGCAATCCCGGCAACATTTTCAGTCGTTGAACGAAGGTCTTTTTCTTGACCTCCACCTGTTAAGAGAGGCGTAATCTTTTTGCCAGCTTTTTTGTAGACAAAACCGACACCACGAACGGCATGGAACTTATGACCAGAAAAGGTCGCAAAGTCTACACGGTCAGTTAAATAAGACGATACAGGAACTTTACCAATAGCCTGAACAGCATCCACATGGAAAGAAATCGTTGGCTCATTAGCTAGAAGATCTGAAATCGCTTGAATGGGTTGGATAGATCCAATTTCATTATTAACAGCCATCACTGAAACCAAGATGGTATCAGGGCGTAACAGTTGAGCAAGAGCTTCTACATCCACGAACCCTTGAGCATTAACTGGCGCATAGGACACTTGAAAACCATGCTCAGAAAGCCATTTGGCAGACTCTTTGACAGCAGGATGCTCAATGTCAGATACGATGACATGTTTACCGTAGGGTTCTTTTTCAAAAGCTACGCCCTTGATGACCCAGTTGTCTCCTTCGGTTCCACCAGACGTAAAGAAAATCTCATCGGCTGATTTTCCAATGAGGTCCGCAACTTGCTTACGAGAAGCCTCCAAAATACGTGTCGCAGATGTTCCTAATTGGTGCAAGCTAGAAGGATTCCCAAAAATTTTCGTTGCCGCTTCTTGATAGGTTCTAAGAGCCTCTGGATAGGGCATGGTTGTGGCTGAATTATCAAAATAAATCATGTTTTTTCCTCGATTAATAGTTACTCCCTATTATAGCATAATTTTTTTAGCATTTTTTGCGAGAAAATCATATAATAGAGAGTACGAAATAATTTTTAAGGAGAGCATCATGTCTGAAAATTACTCACGCCGTAACCATACGTCCAATGAAGAAAGCAAATCTTCCCCTAAAGTGACTGAACACGTTTCTAAAGGCTTCACTGCCTTCCAAAAAGTCCTTACTGCTGTCGGGACCATTTTGTCAATCATCGTAGCGTCTATCACTATTATGAATTTCACATCTTCTAATAAAGATAAGGATACATCTGATTCTTCAGCAAATCAATCAACTGTAGTCATTAAAGAAGGTAACAATAAGACCCAAGATTCAAGCGCTGCCTCATCTAGCTATGGTAATGCGACTGACTCAGAAACAGAAACAAGCAGCCAAGCTGGTAATAACACTTATTCTTCATCAGCAGATACAACAACTGGTGGAAATACAACTACTTCTTCATCAGCAGCCACTGCAGACACAACTACTGGCAATGCGACAACTGGTGGTGCAACAACTGGTGGCGCTGCTTCCAACTAAGACATTTGAAAGGCTAGGAGTTTCCTGCCTTTTTCTATAATCCTATGAACTATACAGAAACCATAAATTTCATTCACTCTTTTAAGGGTAATGGTCGTCGTCCCAAGCTTGAGCGTATGTGCTGGCTTTTGGAGCAAACTGGAAATCCTCAAATGCACTATCCAACAGTCCATATCGTCGGAACCAACGGTAAGGGATCAACAACCAGTTACTTACAACATATCCTAAGTAAGGCAGGCTATCAAGTCGGAACCTTTACTTCTCCTTACATTACTCGATTTAACGAGCGTATTAGTATTAATGGCACAGAGATTCCTGATAAGGACCTGATTGCTATTGTTGAGAAAGCTCAAATTTTTCTCAATAATTTAGAACATAACACTGATTTTGACCGACCAACGGAATTTGAGTTGGTCACCCTACTCATGTTTCTCTACTTTGATTTGAAACAGGTTGATATTGCTATCATCGAAGCCGGAATTGGTGGACGTCTTGATTCGACCAATGTGCTTTCACCAGAGCTTGTCATCTGTACTTCGATTGGCTTTGACCACACTGAAACTCTAGGGAATAGTCTTGCGGAAATTGCTGAGCATAAAGCTGGTGTCATGCAAAAAAATACCCCTACCTTACTAGGTCGTGTTCCTGAAGAAGTTGAACAGCTCTTTAGACAAAAATCACATGAATGTAAGGCTCCTTTGGCTGTTATTGATAGGGAAATCCAGCTCATTCATGCATCCAATCAAGCTCTTCAAGTTTCTTATGGTAAGTGGCAGAGTTCAAAACTTAAGCTCTCCATGCTAGGACAGCATCAAGAAAATAATGCTGGTTTAGCCGTCACTGCTGCCCATCTATTGACTCAAATATTTCCTAAGATTACCGATAAGAGTATCCAAGAAGGCATCGAAGAGACGCATTGGCCTGGTCGCAGTGAGTGGATTGGAAATAACATTTACCTAGATGGCGCCCATAATCCTCAAGGTATTGCCAGTTTAAAACAGGTACTAAAAGATAACTTCGCCAATCGTAAGGTCCACATCCTCTTTGCAGGACTTAGGCGGAAGCCTCTAGCAGACTTACTAGAGGAGCTGAAAGCTTATGATATAACGGTAACTAGCTTTGACTTTTTTGAAGCACTGCCCTTGGATGACTATCCTCAACACTTCAAACAGGCGACCGACTATAAAGACTGGTTAATCCAAGCTGATTCAGCGAGTCCTGATGATTTATTTGTCATTACTGGGTCCCTTTACTTTATCTCAGAAGTCAGAAATTATTTGATTAACGAAAAAAAGGCCTAATGCCTTTTTTTATTTAGACAAGTTATTTGCTACACACAAAGTGTGGGCTGCTATTTGAGCACAAAGAAAAGCCTGAAACTCTTGGTATTCAGACCTCACTTATTTATCTCATTGTCACAAATTCTTCTGAACCGATTGGATGAATGGTTTCCATAGCCAAAAAGGCTATGGAAATTCGCAAGGGACTTCCTTGCGATCACTTTCAATTGAGGCCATTCAGACATAAAGAAAAGCCTGAAACTCTCGGTATTCAGACCTCACTTATTTATCTCATTGTCACAAATTCTTCTGAACCGGTTGGATGAATGGCAACCGTATTATCAAAATCAGCCTTAGTTGCTCCCATCTTAATAGCCACAGAGAAGCCTTGAATCATCTCGTCGACACCGTAGCCAATGCCATGAAGACCGATGATTTTTTCATTCTCACCAAGTGTTACTAATTTCATAGTTGACGGCTGACGATTGTTTGCAAGAGCTGTATACATTGGAGTGAAACTAGATTTATAGACCTTGATATTCTCCGCACCATATTTAGCGATTGCTTTTTCCTCAGTCAAACCAACAGAACCAATGACTGGGTGGCTAAAGACCACAGTAGCAACATCTGTATAATCAAGCTTAGCATCAGCTTTATTGTTGAAGAGTCGCTCTGACAATTGACGTCCCGCCTTGATTGCAACTGGCGTCAAATCTAGTTTACCAGTCACATCACCAAGGGCATAGATACCAGGAACTGATGTATTTTCAAAGGCGTCTGAATAAATGTTACCTCGTTCAGTCAACTCAACGCCCGTCTTTTCAAGACCAAAACCAGAGGTATTTGCTGCACGTCCGATAGCCCAGATAAGGCAATCAACAGTTACTGTTTCTCCATTGTCAAAGCTAATGGTCAAAGAATCGTCAGCATTTTTCACTACTTCTGTAGCATTAGCATGCGTGTGAAGGGTCGGACCTGATTTAGCCATCTCATCGACTAAGACATCAATAATATCCTTGTCAAAGGTACGTAATGGGCGATCCTTACGCACAAAGAGATGCGTATCACTGCCAAGAGCATTGAGAACACCAGCAACCTCAACGGCGATATAGCCACCACCGATAACAGCTGTACGTTTTGGTACCTCATCTAACTCAAAGAAACCATCTGAAGTAATCCCATATTCACTACCTGGAATATTTGGATAAAGGGCATGTCCACCTGTTGCAATAAGGATATGTGGCGCTGTATAACGCTCCCCAGCTACTTCAACTGTATGAGAATCAACAAATTTTGCATACTCGTAGACACGTTCAACGCCATTACTATCAAAACCACGCTCATAAGAACCATGGATACGGTCGATATAAGCTTGACGATTGGCCTTAAGGGTCGCAAAATCAAACTTATTAAGCGTCACATCAAAGCCATATTCGCCCGCATAGCGGTGAAGAGTCTCAGCAACCTGAGCACCATACCACATGACCTTTTTAGGTACACAGCCCACATTGACGCAGGTACCGCCGACCTCTTTTCCTTCAAAG
The DNA here is from genome assembly GCF_030284685.1 of Streptococcus raffinosi. NCBI lineage: Bacteria > Bacillati > Bacillota > Bacilli > Lactobacillales > Streptococcaceae > Streptococcus > Streptococcus raffinosi. Next base: position 26,126 of record NZ_JASUZV010000016.1, on the reverse strand, counting down.
AGAATAACCTTAGCGCCGTGCATAGCAGCACGATTAGCACTAGCAATCCCGCCAGAGCCACCACCGATGACAATATAATCGTATTCTTTTACCATAATTTACCTCTTATATTTCTTTATGGAGCATATAAGCTTCTAGATAAGCCTTGTAAGCCATTTCTGATTTTACTTTATCATAAATTAAATATCCTGACAAAAATCCGCTACGACACAAAAAAACAACCCCGTACTCAACGAGATTGTTTAATCATATCTTATTTATCAAGTGGTTTGCGGAGGAATCCGAAAAGGATACCTGATACCACAGCACCAATCAAGATGAAGAGAAGGTAGAGAAAGGCATTTGAAGTGAGGGCAATAACGAAGATACCTCCGTGTGGTGCCATCAATTTGATTCCTGCCATACCTACGAGAGCACCTGTAAGAGCTGAACCGACGATAAAGCTTGGGATAGCGCGTGCTGGGTCAGCTGCACCAAATGGGATTGCACCTTCAGTGATGAATGAAAGTCCCATAACGATGTTTGTCAAACCAGAATCACGTTCTTCTTGTGAGAATTTATCTTTGAACAATACGGTTGCTACAAAGACTGCCAAAGGAGGAACCATACCAGCTGCCATAACTGCTGCCATAACAACTGAACCACCTGAAGTTACGGTTTCAGCAAGAGTACCTGTAGCAAAAACATAAGCAGCTTTGTTGACTGGTCCACCCATGTCTACCGCCATCATACCACCGACAAGAAGACCAAGGAGTACTGCTGAGCTTCCTGACAAGCTTGACAAGAAGTTATTAAGTCCAGTATTGATTGCTGCCATTGGGATATTCACTGCTAGCATGGCAAATCCTGTGAGGGCCACTCCAAGGAGAGGCATCAATAAGATTGATTTTGCACCTTCGAGTGCACGTGGAACCTTAATGTATTTTTTCAACAAAAGTACAATTCCACCAGCTAAGAAACCACCTACCAATGCTCCAAGAAATCCTGATGACACTTGATGAGAAGAAATCTTATCAACTGCTTCTTTCGCTGCATTTTCATCTAAACCTGCAACTTTTGCATAGACTACAATATTTCCATAAGCAAGACCTGCTTTCGCAATAGCCCCAGCTGCAAAACCGGCAATCAAACCTGGTTTCTCAGCAATTGAATAGGCAATATATCCTGCAAGAATAGGCAACATGAAACTGAAAGCAATATCACCAATTGATTTAAAGAGAGCTGGAAGTTCATTGTAACTACCCAAATGTGACAATTGATCTTTAGGAACACCCATGATTTGGTCAAGCAAGAAGGCAAGGGCAATCATGATACCACCACCAATAACGAATGGAAGCATTTGTGATACCCCACTCATCAAGTGTTTGTAGAAGGCACCACCAAGGCTCAATTTCTCACTTGATTCTTGAGCAGCTCCAGCATTTTCAGCATGGAAGACTTCAGCTTTACCATCCAAGATGTTTTGGATTAATTCTTGAGGTTGACGAATACCCGCAGCAACCGGTTTAGAAATCAATTTCTTACCGTCAAAACGTGCTGTTTCAACTGCCTTGTCCGCTGCTACGATAACACCTACAGCCTTACTGATTTCTTCAGCAGTCAATGGTGTTCCAACACCTGAAGCACCGTTAGTTTCAACACGAACATTGACTCCCATTTCTTCACCAGTTTTAATCAGTGATTCTTCAGCCATGTAAGTGTGCGCAATACCAGTTGTACAAGCTGTTACAGCTACGATAAGTGGTTTATCGCTTGAAGCTGCTTCTTTAACAGCTTGTGCTTTCTTAGCTTCCTCAGCTTGTGCTTCTTCTTCGCCAGTATTAAAAGCAGCAATCACTTCATCTGGAGAAGTCACCTTACGCAAACGATCTGCAAAACCATCTTGCATAAGGTATTTTGACAACTCAGCAAGGGCTGCCAAGTGAGTGTCATTTGCTCCCTCTGGAGCAGCAATCATAAAGAAGAGGTCTGTCGGTTGACCATCAAGTGATTCGTAATCTACACCTTTATTAGATTTAGCAAAAAGTACTGTTGCTTCTTTGACTGCAGCATTTTTACTGTGTGGCATAGCGATTCCATCACCCAAACCAGTTGATGTTTGTGCTTCACGAGCCATGATACCTGCTTTGAAAACATCAAAGTCGGTCACAACACCATTGTCAACCAGACTGTTAATCATTTCATCGATAGCAGCTTCTTTTGTAGTTGCTTGAAGATCAAGCAACATGACTTTTTTGTTCAGTAAGTCCTGAATTTTCATAGTTTTTCTACCTCTACTTTATTGTATGTTTCTTTAATAAATTCAATTGTCGCTAAGTCATCTGAGAAGGCTGTAGATGTTCCACACGCCACTCCCCACTTGAGCGCCTCAATTGGGTCCCCTGATTTGACAAACTCACCAGTGAAACCAGCAACCATTGAGTCACCCGCACCAACAGAGTTTTTAACTGTCCCCTTAATTGGTTTGGCAAAGTAAGCAGCCTCTGGTGTAACAAGGAGTGCCCCATCACCAGCCATTGAGATGATAACATTCTGCGCCCCCTTAGCCAGGATTTCACATGCATATTTTTCAACATCAGAAATACCATTAAGTTTGACATTGAAAATAGCTTCAAGCTCATGATTATTTGGTTTAACCAAGAGTGGTTGGTGAGCTAATGAATCAAGAAGCGTTTGTCCTTCAAAGTCACAAACCACCTGAGCACCAGTTTCACGAACCAGTGGAATCAATTTGTTATAGACCTTGTTTCCAAGATTGCTTGGTGCAGAACCAGCAAAGACAACCACATCATCTGCAGTGATACTTGAAAGGATTGCCTCCAATTCAGCCAACTGTTCTTCTGTGATAACTGGACCTGTTCCATTAATTTCAGTTTCTTGATCGGCCTTAATTTTAACGTTGATACGTGTATCTTGGTCGACGGCTACAAACTTAGTTTTAATACCTTCAGCATCCAAACCATCTGTTACAAAACGGCCTGTAAAACCACCGATGAAGCCCGTAGCGGTATTATCAATGCCTAAACGTTGTAGAATACGACTAACGTTAATCCCCTTACCACCAGCGAATTTATCATCACTGTCCATACGGTTAACTTCACCAATCTCTACCTTATCGATACGAACAATGAAGTCAATAGATGGATTCAGCGTTACAGTATAAATCATACTTCAATAACCCTCGTTTTCTCTTTTAATTCTTTCAGGAGCTCTTCTTCCGAAGCATTTGTGATTATAGTGACCTTCTCAACCTCCGCTACCTTTGCATAGGTAATCTGACCAAGTTTCGAAGCATCGGCTAGAACGTAGGCTTTTCGTGCATTAGCAATCACTGTCCGTTTAATGACTGCCTCCTCCATGTCGGGTGTTGTAAAATAATTGGCATCAACACCATTAGCGCCAATAAAGGCACAGTCAAAATTCAGTTGTCTGATTTGCTCCTGAGCAGTGCTCCCTATGGAAGCATCTGTAGAGTGCTTAACCTTCCCACCAATAATTCTGGTGCTAATACCAAAATCTACCAGCTTAACTGCATGATGGATAGAATTAGTCACAACCGTCACCTGACGATTGAGCAAATGAGGAATCAACAGTTCATTCGTTGTACTAGCCTCAAGGAAAACGACATCACCTTCCTTAATTAAATCAGCAGCATAGCTAGCTAATTGTGACTTTTCTTGAACATTTCTGATGGCTTTCTGACTGTTGGCAATTTCTTCCTTCAGACCTCGAAGGCTTTCAGCGCCACCATGAACACGTTTCAGTTGACCATCTGCCGCTAACTCATCCAAATCACGACGAATCGTTGACTCAGAAGTATCACTTAATAAAACGGTCAAATTTTCTAAAGTGACAAAACCATCTTGTTTCAATTGAGACAAGATAATCTGCTTACGTTCAGACTTTATCATAATCTCTCCTTCTGCAATCGTTTACATGTTCTATTATACAAAATTTTTAATACTTGTCAACAAAAACGGTCAAAAAAATCCAAAATATTCCATATACACTCACTATTCTATCAAAATGACGCATTCTACTAAGAATCGTCACACATTTCAACTAGGTAGACATTGCTTAACCTGACAAAACAAAAAAGCCTTGCGGCTTTCTTGTCCTATTTGGCATAGTCAATCGCACGGAATTCACGAATGACAGTAACCTTAATATTTCCTGGATAATCCAAGTTTTTCTCAATTTGTTCACGCACCTTGTGAGACAAGATAGTGACCTCATCATCTGAAATTTTATTTGGATGAACCATGATACGAATTTCACGACCTGCTTGAAGGGCAAAGCTAGTTTGCACACCCTCAAAGCTTGATGCAATTTCTTCCAAATCACGAAGACGTTTGACATAATTCTCAACAGACTCATTACGAGCACCTGGACGTGCAGAACTCAACGCGTCCGCAGCAGCTACTAGGACCGCAATAACACTTTCTGGTTCCACATCTCCATGGTGACTGGCAATAGCGTTAACAACCACTGGATGTTCTTTATATTTACGAGCGAACTCAGCACCAATTTCTACGTGACTACCTTCAACTTCTTTGTCAATAGCTTTCCCCATATCATGGAGGAAACCAGCACGACGAGCAAGGGCAACATTTTCACCCAATTCGCCCGCCATAATCCCGGCCAATTTACCAACTTCAACCGAGTGACGAAGAACATTTTGACCATATGATGTACGGAACTGCAAACGTCCCATAATCTTGATCAAGTCAGGATGAAGATTCATGGCACCAATTTCATAAGCCGCTTCTTCACCATATTCACGAATACGATTATCCATTTCCTGGCGATTCTTCTCAACCAACTCCTCAATACGAGCTGGATGAATACGACCGTCTTTAATCAAAGCTTCAAGAGTCATGCGTGCAATCTCACGACGGACTGGATCAAAGCCAGAAAGAACAACTACTTCTGGCGTGTCATCAATAATGACGTCAATACCAGTCAGGCTCTCAAGGGTACGAATGTTACGACCCTCACGTCCAATAATACGGCCTTTCATATTGTCATCTGGGAGATGAACAGTCGTTACTGTTTGCTCAGTAACATAATCTCCAGACAAACGTTGCATGGCTTGCGCTAACAGATTCTTGGCCTTTTTATCAACAATATCTTTGACCTGTGCTTCTGCATCTTTAATACGTGTTGCAATCTCATGAGTTAAGTTATTCTCAGTCTCTGTTAAGATTACCTCACGCGCCTCTGCAATGGTCATTTGACCAACACGTTCAAGTTCTGCCTGCTTCTCAGCCTCCAACTGAGTCACATTCTCTTCACGCTCATTCAGATGTTTAGATTTGTCAGCAAGACTATGCTCTTTCTTCTCGAGGGCAAGTTCTTTATTTGATAGATTTTCATCCTTACGATCAAGACTAGTAGCACGTTCTGTTAAACGATTTTCCATTTGCTTAAGCTCTTGACGCTCAGATTTAAATTCTTTTTCAATATCTTCTCGATATTTTCTAGCTTCCTCTTTTGCTTCTAGCAAGAACTCTTTGCGTTGAGCCTTGCTATCACGCTCGGCAGTAACACGCAGATGATCTGCATCGTGTTCAGCCTGACTACGAAGGTTGACAGCATCTTGCTCTGCTTTTAGCAAAGTAGTTTCTGCCTGTTCCTTAGCCTTGCTAAGTTTGATAGAAATTGCTAAATATCCAACGACTAAACCAATGAGTGCAAAGACAACTAAAATTATCATGTTTAACATGTCTTTACCTCAACTTTTCTAAGGTTCCCCTAAAGAAAACCGTCTTCTAGTGTACCATATTTACAGCTAATTCTCAAATAAATACTAGAACTTTAAACTGATTTTATGGTATGATAGCTCTATTAGAATAGGGAGGTATTACCATGCCAAAAGACGTAACTGTTGAAAGTTTCGAACTTGATCACACGATTGTAAAGGCACCTTACGTTCGTCTTATTTCAGAAGAAGTCGGACCTAAGGGAGATATTATCACAAACTTTGATATCCGTTTAATTCAACCAAACGAAAACAGTATTGATACCGGCGGTCTTCACACCATCGAACACCTACTTGCTAAACTAATTCGTCAACGTATTGATGGACTCATTGATTGTTCACCATTTGGTTGTCGTACTGGTTTTCACATGATTATGTGGGGCAAACAAGACCCTACAGAAATTGCTAAAGTTATCAAGTCTAGTCTTGAAGCTATTGCAAATGATGTCACTTGGGAAGATGTTCCAGGAACTACCATTGAATCTTGTGGAAACTACAAGGATCACAGCCTTCATTCAGCTAAAGAATGGGCTAAACTTATCCTTGAACAAGGAATCTCAGACCAAGCCTTTGAACGTCATATCGTTTAAAAAAACATTGGGACAGATATCCCAATGTTTTTTAATATTTTCTAAAACGTTGATAACGTGCCTCAAGCAAGTCCTCAGTTGACAATTGACTCAATTCTTTCAACTCATCGACAATTGCTGTCTTGACTGCTTCAAGAATTTCACTAGTGAAGTAACCACGTTCTGGAATAATTTTATCAATAATTCCCATATTAAGCAGCTCGCTTGAAGTAATCTTCATTAATTCTGCTGCTTCTTCTGCACGTGAACCATCTTTCCAGAGAATTGTCGCAAACCCTTCTGGACTCAAAATAGAGTAAATGGTATTTTCCAGCATCCAAACCTTATCAGCCACTGCCAAAGCAAGAGCTCCTCCGGAACCACCTTCACCAATAATAATGGCAATAATTGGAACTTTAAGGTCACTCATCTCCATAAGGTTACGAGCTATCGCCTCACCTTGTCCACGCTCCTCTGCACCAACACCAGGATATGCACCTGCCGTATTGATAAAAGTAACGACTGGACGACCAAACTTTTCAGCCTGCTTCATAAGACGAAGGGCCTTACGATAGCCCTCTGGATGGGGCTGACCAAAGTTTCGACTTAGATTATCTTGTAGGTTCTTACCTTTTTGAATACCCACTACAGTTACGGCTTGGCCATTTAAGCGGCCAATACCACCGATAACGGCACCATCATCACGGAAGTTACGATCACCATGCAGTTCGATAAAATCATCAAAAATCCCTTGGGCAAAGTCCAAAGCAGTCAAACGGCCTTGATCACGCGCTTCTTTTAAAATACGTGTTACGTCGCTCATTGAACACCTCCATGGAATGATAAGAGTGTGGCAATAGTATCAGCCAACTCTGTACGTTTGACAATAGCATCAACAAATCCATGTTCTTTAAGGAACTCAGACTTTTGAAAACCATCTGGCAAAGTCTCACGTACAGTATTTTCAATCACTCGACGACCCGCAAAACCAATTAAGGTTTGTGGCTCAGCCAAGATAATATCACCTTCCATAGCAAAACTTGCTGTAACCCCACCAGTTGTCGGATCTGTCAACACAGTTAAGTAAAGAAGACCTGCATTTGAATGACGTTTTACTGCTGCTGAAATCTTAGCCATTTGCATCAAACTCATGATTCCTTCTTGCATACGGGCACCACCAGATGCTGTAAAGATAACAACTGGCAATTTTTCTTCAATGGCATGCTCAAAAAGTCTTGTGATTTTTTCACCAACTACAGTTCCCATTGATGCCATGATAAAGTGAGAATCCATGATTGCTAAGGCAGTCTTTTGACCCTTAATGGTCGCAACACCAGTCACAACGGCTTCATCAAGTCCTGTTTTTTCCTTGGTTGCTGCCAATTTCTCCATATAGCCTGGAAAATTCAATGGATTTTCAGTTTTAATGCCTGTAAACAGTTCTTGGAAAGAACCTTCATCAACTGTTAAATCCAGACGTTCCTTTGCTGAGATACGGAAAGTATAAGAACAATTTGGACAAATCTTAGCTTGTCCCAAGTCCTTTTGATAAATAGCCTGTTTACATCCAGGACATTTGGCAAAAAGCTCATCTGGAACTTCTGGCACTTGGTGATCAACCCCATTACGTACAGAACGGTTAGGATTGATCCGAATATACTTTTCTTTTCGATCAAATAATCCCATAAGTCCTATTCCTCACGATTCTGATAAGCTGGCAAGAAAGTCTCCATCAAGAAGGAAGTATCATAATCCCCAGCAATAACGCTACGGTCTGAGATCAAATCCAACTGGAAGTCAGCATTAGTCATTACACCATCAATTTCAAGCTCGTAAAGAGCACGTTGCATCTTCATGAGTGCTTCAAAACGGTTTGCTCCATGAACAATAATCTTGGCAATCATTGAGTCATAGTAAGGAGGGATAGTATAGCCAGGATAAACGGCACTATCAACACGAAGTCCAACACCACCACTTGGTAAGTAAAGATTACTAATTTTACCTGGGCTTGGTGCAAAATTAAACTTAGGATTCTCTGCATTGATACGACACTCAATAGCATGTCCCTTGATTTTAATATCATCTTGGGTTACAGATAATTTTTCACCCGCAGCTACACAAATTTGTTCTTTGACGATATCCACACCACTAACAAATTCTGTGACTGGGTGCTCAACTTGAACACGGGTATTCATTTCCATGAAGTAGAACTGACCTGTTTTTTCATCAAGAAGAAACTCAATTGTACCCGCATTTTCATAATTAACAGCCTTAGCAGCACGGGCAGCCGCAGACCCAATTTCATGACGAAGGGTTTTACCAATGGCAACTGAAGGTGATTCTTCCAAAACTTTTTGGTTATTACGTTGAAGAGAACAGTCACGCTCACCTAAGTGGACGATGTTACCATAGCTATCCCCCAAAATTTGAACCTCAATGTGACGGGCTGGGTAGATAACTTTTTCGATATACATTGCCCCATTACCAAAGGCAGCCTTAGCTTCTTGGGACGCCGATTCAAAAGCAGGAGCCAACTCTTCCTCAGTGCTGACTTTACGAATTCCCTTACCGCCACCACCAGCAGAGGCTTTAAGCATTACTGGGTAACCAAGGCGATTGGCAACTTCTAAAGCTTCTTCAGCTGTAAAGACTTCACCATCTGAACCAGGAATAACGGGAACATTAGCCTTTATCATCTCTGCACGAGCATTGATTTTGTCACCCATCTTGTCCATCACTTCACCTGAAGGTCCGATGAACTTGATGTTCATTTCTTCACAGAGAGTAGAAAATTTAGAGTTTTCACTCAAAAATCCAAACCCTGGGTGAATAGCTTGTGCACCTGTTACAATAGCTGCAGACAAGACACGATTCATATTTAAGTAAGATTCTGTTGATCTCGCCGGTCCAATACAAATAGCTTCATCTGCTAAAATCGTATGAAGAGAATCCTTATCAGCTTCCGAATAGACAGCAACCGTCTGTATTCCCAATTCACGTGCTGCGCGGATAATACGAACGGCAATTTCACCACGATTAGCAATCAATAATTTTTTAAACATAAAACAAGATAACATCAGACATCTTTTGGAAGTCTGTGTTTATTTCCTTTCTATGTGATAGGCCAATATCTAAAGAAAAATCCTTTCCGACTGTCGCCAGAAGGATTTTCACCAAACATTAGCTTCCAATAGCAAAAGTCAAAGTCCCTGATGCAGCCAGTTTACCATCGACTTCAGCCTTAGCTTCGACAACAGCGATTGTTCCACGACGTTTAACAAACTTAGCTGTCATTACAAGTTGATCTCCAGGAACAACTTGTTTTTTAAATTTAACCTTATCCATACCTGCGTAAAAGACTAATTTGCCTTTATTCTCAGGTTTTGACAATTCAAGAACACCAGCAGTTTGCGCGAGTGCTTCCATGATGAGAACACCTGGCATAACTGGATATTGAGGAAAATGTCCATTGAAGAAAGGTTCATTGATAGTTACATTTTTAATAGCTGTGATTTCATCTTCTGAAACTTCTAGAACACGGTCAACCAAAAGCATTGGATAACGGTGAGGTAAAGCTTCACGAATTGCATTAATATCAATTGTCATTTGATGCGTACCAATCCTTTTCCGTAGTCAACAACTTCTTCGTTTGTTACCAAGATTTCAGTGATAACACCATCTTTAGGTGCTGGCACTTCATTCATGACCTTCATTGCTTCAACGATAAGAAGGGTTTGACCTTTCTTAACAGTATCACCAACTGAAATAAAGGCTGGTTTATCAGGAGCTGATGACAAGTAAGCTACACCTACTAGAGGGCTCTCCACCACGTCCCCTTCTGCAGCTGACGCTGGTGCTACAACATCTTCCGCTGATGCTGAAGCTGTTTCAACAGCTGGAGCAGGAGCCACTGCTGGTGCAGCTGGAGCTTGAGGAGCAGGCGCAACCACTTCAACTGTAGGAGCTACAGGAGCTCCCACCACTGAACTTGTTTGGTTCTTACTCAAGCTCAATTCTTCACCATTATTCTTATATGAGAATTCACGTAAAGTTGAGGCATCAAATTGAGCCAACAAATCTTTAATTTCAGAAATATTCATAGATTAGTCCTCCCAACGTTTGAAGGCAAGAACCGCATTGTGTCCACCAAAACCAAAAGTATTTGAGATGGCATACTTGATATCAGCTTCTTGACCTTCACCGTAGACAACATTCGCTTCAATGTAATCAGACAATTCTTTGGTACCAGCAGTTTTTGGTACATAGCTGTGACGAATGGCTTCGATTGTTGCAATCGCTTCAACGGCACCAGCAGCACCAAGCAAGTGTCCTGTAAATGATTTAGTAGATGAAACTGGGACTTCTTTACCAAGTACAGAAACGATAGCACCACTTTCACCTTTTTCATTGGCAGGTGTTGATGTCCCATGCGCATTGACATAATCAACATCTTCAGGCTTGATACCAGCTTCATTGATAGCCAATTTAATGGCTTTAGCCGCACCTGAACCGTCTGGTGTTGGTGTTGTCATATGGTAGGCATCACAGTTTGATCCGTAACCAACAATCTCAGCCAAGATATTAGCACCACGTTTTTGCGCATGTTCCAGGCTTTCAATAACAAGAACCCCAGCACCTTCACCCATAACAAAACCATTACGGTCTTTATCAAATGGAATTGAAGAACGTTCTGGATCTTCTGTTGTTGAAAGAGCTGTAAGAGCGTTAAAACCACCAATACCAATCTTAGTGATTGAAGCTTCAGCACCACCAGCCAAGACAACATCGTGCAAACCAAATTTAATTTCACGGAAGGCCTCACCAATAGCGTCATTGGCAGAAGCACAAGCAGTTGTTACTGATTTACATACCCCTTGAGCACCAATCTTAAGAGCAATGTTACCTGCCCCCATGTTTGAAAGAGCTTTAGGGATAAACATTGGCTTGATGCGTTTCATACCACGTTCATGCATACGGATAATTTGATCTTCAAGTTCTTGCAAACCACCAATACCAGATGACACAATAACACCAACACGATCACGATTTTCTTCTTCCATGTTAAGTCCTGAGTTCTCTAGGGCATCCATAGCAGCATAGATCGCATAAAGTGAGTAAGTATCCATACGATTCGTATCTTTTTTCACAAAATATTTATCGAATGGGAAATCTTGAATCTCACCAGCATTAAAAACTGGAATTTCGGAGGCATCAAACTTAGTAATTGGTTTGATACCGATTTTACCGTCATGAAGACTGTTCCAAAATTCTTCTGGTGTATTACCGATTGGTGAGGTTACACCGTAACCTGTAACAACAACACGATTTGTAGACATATATATTCTCCTTTTGTCGGATGGATATTCAAATAAATAATTCTTGATAATTGACAAGCAATTATTGCATAGTCATACCACCATCAATAGCGATGGTTTGACCTGTGAGATACTCTTGGCTAGCCAAGAAAGCCGCGACTTCAGCAACTTCTTCTGCTTGACCAATACGTTTCATAGGTACTTGAGCAATCATAGCGTCCTTCATTTTTTCTGGAATCGCATCAGTCATATCTGACTCAATGAAACCAGGAGCAATAGCATTAACACGAACGCCACGAGCCGCAACTTCACGAGCCACTGATTTTGTGAAACCAATCAAACCTGCTTTTGAAGCTGCGTAATTAGCTTGACCAACATTTCCCATGAGACCTACAACAGATGACATATTGATAATAGCACCTTGACGGGCCTTAGACATAGGTTTCAAAACGGCTTGCGTCATATTGAAAGCACCAGTCAAGTTGATTTTTAAAACACGTTCAAAATCTTCTTCAGTCATCTTAAGCATAAGCTTATCATTGGTGATACCAGCATTATTTACTAAAACATCAATGCTACCAAGCTTTTCAGTAGCCTCTGCAACCATACGTTTGGCATCTTCGCCATTAGAAATATCACCTGAGATACCAATAACTGTTACACCATAGTCCGCAAATTGTGCCAATAACTCATCAGAAATCTCTGAACGTCCATTCAAGACAACATTAGCACCTAGACTCGCAAATTTGTGCGCCACGGCTAATCCAATTCCACGTGTTGAACCTGTTACAAAAACATTTTTATTCTTAAGTTCCATGTTTACCTCGTTTTAAGCATTAAGAAGGGCCTCAAGGCTCGCTTGATCTTCCACATTATGAGTTGGTAGACTTTTGTCGATTTTTTTCAAGAAGCCTGACAAGACTTTCCCAGGACCAATCTCAATCACTTCATCAACCCCAAATTCTTGGATTGTCGCAATTGAATCGTAAAATCGTACAGGTTCCATGACCTGACGTGCCAAAAGCGCTTTGATTTCTTCTGACTTCATAATTTTAGCTTCAGTATTACCTACCAAAGGAAGTTTAAAGTCATTGAAGGACACTTTCTCAAGTTCTTCCGCTAGATTTTGGCTAGCTGACTTAAGTAAAGCTGTGTGGAAAGGTCCTGAAACCTTAAGAGGAATCAGACGTTTAGCACCAGCTTCTTTAAGTAATTCCACAGCATAATCAACTGCCTCAACTTCACCACCAATCACAATTTGTGCTGGAGTATTATAGTTAGCAGGAGTCACCACACCCTTTTCAGAAGCTTTTTGACAAATCTCTTCAATCAAACTAGGGTCTGTATTCATGACAGCAACCATTTTTCCACTTCCAGCTGGAGCTGCAGTTTCCATGAATTCACCACGTTTAGCAACCAAGGCTACTGCATCTTCAAATGAAAGGGCACCAGCCGCCACTAGGGCAGAATATTCCCCAAGAGAAAGGCCGGCAACAATATCAGGAGTGATACCATTTTCTGCCAAGAGACGATAAATAGCTACTGACGTTGTCAAAATAGCTGGCTGTGTGTAACGTGTTTGATTAAGCTTTTCTTCGTTAGAATCAATCAATTCACGCAAATCATAACCTAAAATACGACTAGCTGTATCAAATGTTTCTTTGACAATTGGATAAGTCGCATACAAATCGCTTGCCATACCCAATTTCTGAGCTCCTTGACCAGCAAATAAGAACGCACGTTTTGTCACTATCCTAATCCTTTCGACGTTTTTAGACGTTTACATCTGCCCAACGAGCAGCTTCTTCTTTAATTACCTTAGCAGCACCTGTGTACAAATCTTCCAAGATTTCTGCACAAGTTTCTTCTTTACGAACAAGACCTGCAATTTGTCCAGCCATAACTGAACCATATTCCACATCTCCATCAACAACGGCATTACGAAGTGCACCTGCACCAAGCTCTTCAATTTCCTCTTGAGTTTTCTTACCAGCCAAGAAATCTTTTTCAGCCTGATTGTACTCTGTAGCCAATTTATTCTTAATCGCACGAACTGGGTGTCCCACAACAGAGGCAGAGATAACAGTGTCAATGTCTTTAGCCTTCAAAATTTTATCTTTGAAGTTTTGGTGTGCATTAGATTCCTTGGCAACAACAAAACGTGTTCCAACTTGAACAGCATCCGCACCCAACATAAGTACCGCTGCCATACCATGACCATCGGCAACACCACCAGCACCAATTACAGGAATTGAAACTGCGTCTGCGACCTGACGAACCAAGGTCATAGTTGTTAATTTACCAATATGACCACCAGCTTCCATACCTTCTGCAACAACGGCATCAGCGCCTAGTTTTTCCATACGTTTAGCAAGTGCTACTGATGGAATAACTGGAATAACTGTGATACCCGCTTCATGGAGACGTTCCATATATTTACCTGGGTTTCCTGCACCAGTTGTAACAACTTTTACACCCTCTTCAATAACAAGGTCAACGATGTCATCTGCAAATGGTGACAAAAGCATAATATTAACACCAAATGGTTTGTCAGTAATTGATTTTACTTTATCAATATTAGCTTTTACCACTTCTTTAGGGGCATTACCACCACCAATAATTCCGAGTCCACCAGCATTTGAAACGGCTCCAGCCAAGTCACCATCGGCAACCCAGGCCATACCACCTTGGAAGATTGGATATTTAATTCCTAACAGTTCTGTAATACGAGATTTCATTTTTCACCTTTTTTCGATTTTCTAATCAAATAAATAGTTTAATAATCAAAGTAATTGTATAAACAAAGGAGAATATCCCTAATAAGAATATTCTCTATACCCTGCTTATTTAGTTTTTTCTTCTACGTAAGCAACAAGGTCACCAACAGTGTTAAGACCTTCTTCAGTTTCGATTTGGATATCGAATTCGTCTTCGATTTCTGAGATAACTTGGAATACGTCAAGAGAGTCAGCATCAAGTTCGTCAAAAGTAGTTTCCAATTTTACTTCTTCTGCATCTTTCCCGAGTTCTTCAACGATGATTTCTTGTACTTTTTCAAATACTGCCATTTTACATTCTCCTTTAAGATAAATATATTTCTTATAATCTATGCTGGTGCATAATTTATATAACTAGATTTTAACAATAAGACTGCCCCATGTCAAACCCCCACCAAAACCTGATAGTAGAATTGTTTGACCGCTGCCTAATTTAAGGGTCCCATTTGCTACGTTTTCAGAAAGCAAAATCGGGATACTTGCTGCACTGGTATTACCATAAGACATCATGTTTGCCAAGAATTTGTCACGACTAACATCAATTTTCTTAGCCATAATATCTAAAATACGAATATTGGCTTGATGAAGAAGGAAGTAATCCGGTTCACCTTTTTCTTCAACCAATGTTTTGATGCTCTTTGAAACAGTCTTCACTGCAAAGTCAAAAATTGCTTTTCCATCCATTTTCATGTATGGGTTAGACTGTTCAGTTTGAGCAGAATAAGGTGAGATTACCGCCGAAGCTCCTGACTCCAGACCACCCTTGCTACCATCAGTATTTAGAGACTCCCCAAAGAAGTGCTCTTCATCAGATTCTTCTAGGAGGACACCTCCTGCGCCATCACCAAAGAGAACAGCTGTAGTACGATCAGACCAATCCAAAGTTTTGGAAAGAACCTCTGATCCAATAACGATACCCTTTTTGTAAACACCCGAACGAATCAATTTTTCAGCAGTTGCCAAAGCAAAGACAAAACCACTACAAGCTGCAGCAATATCAAAGGCAAAAGCATTGACCGCTCCGACTATTCCTTGAACACGCGCTGCCACCGATGGCATCGAACTATCTGGTGAAATCGTTGCAACTAAAACAAAGTCCAAATCTTCAGGAGATACTCCTGACTTTTCTAATAGCTGTTGAGCAACATGGGTAGCCAAATCACTCGTATTCTCGGTCAATGAGATGCGACGTTCTTGGATACCTGTGCGTGTACGAATCCACTCATCACTGGTATCCATGATTTTTGATAGGTCATCATTGGTCACGACCTGAGCAGGTGCATAATGGGCAACCTGACTAATTTTTGCAAATGCCATTATTTCAACTCCTCAAGAAAGGCGTGGAGATTTTCCAATCCCTTGCTCATAACCTTCAATTCCTCGTCATTAAAGCCATCTGTAATCTTCATCACCATTGACTTATGGAAACGACGATGAAGGCGGTATACCAGACGACCCTTTTTAGAAAGTGACAAATGCACCACACGTCGGTCAACGGATGAACGCGTACGGATAATATACCCTTTCTTTTCAAGCTTATTGAGAGAAGTTGTCACAGTACCAAGAGTTAGCATAAGTTCTTTAGCCACAGCACTCGGTGTTGTATCTGGATGTGTACCGATCACATCAATGGTATGCATTTCCTTGAGGGAAACATCATTAAATTTTGAATTTTTCAAACTTGCTTCTTCGATAATAACCACGTTATTAAAAATATCAACAAGATAGCCATCAATTTTATCGTAATTCACACCAGACTCCTTTCAATAAACTTTGACTTTCAAATTATATCAGACTCAAACTAATTTAGCAAGTCGAATTAGAAAACCTTAGTTTTAATTTCAGAAAATGAGTTTATTTTCCTTGAAACTTCGGACGACGACGTTCACTATAAGCACGAACACCTTCCTTGAAATCTTCTGTAAATGCAAGTGATTTCTGCAAATCAAGCTCTAACTTGGCATAATTTTCCCAACCTGCAAATTCAGATTCCCAAACCATTTCTTTAATTGCCTTAAATGAGTTTACTGAAGAACGATTTAATTTCTTAATTAATTGGCTGACAGTTTTTTCAAGTTTTTCTGATTCAACAACTTTATAAGCAATTCCCCAATCCAAGGCTTTGTCAGCAGACACAGGTTCTCCAGTCATCGTAATTTGGGTAGCACGATTAATACCAATTGAACGTGTCAAAAGGTAAAGTCCACCAGCATCAGGGGCCAAACCAACACCCACAAAAGCTTGAATAAATTTAGCTTTCTCAGACGCAATTGTGAAATCTGCTGCAACAGCTAAGTTAGCTGCGGCACCAGCACAAGGACCATCTACAACCATGATAACAGGTTTAGGCAATTTTTTAAGAGCAAAAGAAATTTCATTTACCTGCTCAGCAATACGAACCAAAGATTGGACATCATCTACGGCAACCGCTTTTTGCATTTGATCAAGATCACCACCAACAGAAAAGACCTTCCCGTTAGCCTTAATAACCAAGAACTTCACTGAGGCATCCTGACCAGCTTCCTCAATGGCAGCCATAATTTCATCACAAACAGGGATATTAAACCCATTTTGAACTTCTGGGCGATTGAGCGTCAAAGTCGCCACTCCCTCTTCGACACTATAAAGAATTGTTTCGTAAGCCATTTTTAGCATTCCTCCGATAACTAGTTCCTATATAAAAACCGCATGTTATTTGACTTTTTTGTCATATTTTATTTGATGAATAGATAATTTGATAATCAAATCATTCACCATTATTTTCTAGTATACCATAGTCAACATAAAGGTCAACATAAACTTAAGTTTTTTGGTTAATATACCAAAAAACCGAGCATTAAAACTCGGTGCTTTCTTTCACTTCAATAAATCTAAAACATCTTTAAGACTGTCTAATAAGCCATTTGCATCTTCTTGATTCATACCGAAACGATTATCTTTAATCGCCCAAACCTCAACACCTGCAGCAACCCCAGCAGCAATTCCCTTTTCACTATCCTCGATAATGAGAGCTTTATTAGCTTCCACTCCTAATTGCTTCAATGCGGTTAAATAAATCTCCGGATTGGGTTTACTTTCTTTGAATTCTTCTCCCGAGAGCACCACATCAAAGAAACCTTGCAAATGATTTTCCTCCAAAGCTCTTAGGATATCTGCTTTCACCGAGCTAGAGGCTAAACCGATTTTTAACCCTCGAGATTTGACTTCATTCAAAACCTTTAAAACATCAGGAAAAATTAATTTTTTATAAGGTAGGGGATGATTTTTCTTATATGAGTTGTACTCTTCCTGTAGAGTTGCGACATCCCATTTATCATAATCATTTCTTAAAATATTCTCCCAAACCCGTTTGGTGTTACCTCCTATAAAGAAAGATGGAGGTAAATGGTCTATAGATATTCCCTTTTGGTTTAAAAAGCTAGCTCG
Source organism: Streptococcus raffinosi (assembly GCF_030284685.1). Taxonomy (NCBI): domain Bacteria; kingdom Bacillati; phylum Bacillota; class Bacilli; order Lactobacillales; family Streptococcaceae; genus Streptococcus; species Streptococcus raffinosi. The sequence continues at coordinate 8,278 of NZ_JASUZV010000016.1, read as the reverse complement.
TCGATCATAATAATACTTTTCCGTGTCAAAAAGGACACCATCCATATCAAAAATAATTGCCTCAACCACTGGAGTTTCTCCTTTTTATTTTATTGTACCATAATCAAAGTAAATCGTACTGGCTTTAAAAACAATGTGACAAATTGTCAGAATTTTGCTATAATTGTAGAGTAATTTAAATTTTTTGGAGAACATATGAAAGTCATCAAATTTGGTGGAAGCTCACTCGCTTCAGCCACACAATTAGAAAAAGTCTTAAACATTGTAAAATCTGATCCTGAACGTCGTTTCGTCGTTGTTTCCGCACCTGGTAAACGAAACGATGAAGATACTAAAGTAACAGACGCTTTGATTAAATACTACAAACACTATACAAAGGGAGCTGATGTTAAATCTGATCAGGAATGGATTATTAATCGCTACCAAGCTATGGTGGATGAATTAGGTTTTAAATCAGCAGAAATGGCTAAAATTACCAAATCGATTACTGATCTCGCTACGCTTCCCATTGATAATAACGATTTTCTCTATGATACTTTTCTAGCAGCCGGTGAAGACAATAATGCTAAACTGGTTGCTGAGTATTTCCGTAATAATGGTATTGAGGCACGTTATGTGCATCCTCGCCAAGCCGGTATCTTTGTCTCAAACGAACCAGGAAATGCCCGTATTCTTCCAGGAGCCTATGATAAACTAGAAGAACTCCGTGAATCAGATGAGGTGCTTGTTATTCCTGGGTTCTTTGGTGTTACCACTGACAATCAAATCTGTACCTTCTCACGTGGAGGTTCTGACATCACTGGTTCTATCGTTGCGGCTGGGGTTAAAGCAGACCTTTATGAAAACTTCACTGATGTAGACGGCATTTTTGCTGCCCATCCTGGAGTAGTTCACGAGCCTCATTCGATTCCAGAATTGACCTACAAGGAAATGCGTGAGTTGGCATATGCTGGTTTCTCAGTCTTGCATGATGAAGCTCTTCTTCCTGCTTACCGTGGTAAAATTCCATTGGTTATTAAAAATACTAACAATCCTGAGCACCCAGGTACACGTATTATTCTAGAACACAAGGGTGCAACTGTACCTGTTGTAGGTATTGCCAGCGATGATAAATTTGTTAGCATTAACATGACTAAGTATCTTATGAACCGTGAAGTAGGTTTTGGTCGTAAGGTACTTCAAATCTTGGAAGATTTAAATATTCGTTGGGAACACATGCCTTCTGGAATTGATGACCTCTCAGTCATTATTCGTGAACGTGAACTCACCCCTATTAAAGAACAAGAAATCTACTCATACTTGACTCGTGAACTGGGTGTTGATGATGTAGAATTTGAACACGGTCTTTCTATTCTTATGATTGTAGGTGAGAATATGCGAGATCATATTGGTGTTACAGCAACAGCTGCCAAGGCACTTTCTGAAAAACACATTAACCTAGAAATGATTTCTCAAGGGTCTAGTGAGGTTTCTGTTATGTTTGTTATTGATACTGTGCAAGAAAAAGAAGCCGTTAGAGCACTTTATGATGCCTTCTTCCGTAATAAAGACTAATTTTCTACCAGTTTAACAAAAAGCTCCAAGGGCTGAATAAGTGTAGCAATAACTGTATGATACAGTACCTAATTGTTCAAGATGAGGTTGAGGTATAAATCTCTCAAAGTAACTTTCCCTTTATCTACAGGCTTAAAAAGAACTATGAGCCCCTTTGAAATTTAAAGGAGTGATACAGAATAATCTGAATACGATTATTCTGTATCACTCCTTTTTCTTATAGGCACGGACATGGTCCCCTTTAGATAAAATAAGATTCACTTAGCGAATTAGTTTATCAACTGTTCCCATATAACAAGAAACGAATAAAAGTAAAACTAAAAGGACTTGGTCCTCTATTATACAGAACCAAATCCTTTGCTTAAATAAATTGTCTAACTTTTTGGGGTTAGTACATATTAACTCTTCTTTAGTTACAAGATATTTTCGTAAGTTTCACGAACAGCATCTGGCCAAACTGACGTTTGTACCTCACCGATATGTTTTTTACGAAGTAAGAACATAGCCATACGTGATTGACCGATACCACCGCCAATTGTAAGTGGGAAAAGACCATGTAACAAGGCTTGGTGCCAATCTAATTTCAAACGATCTTGGTCGCCAGTGATTTCAACTTGACGTTTAAGAGCATCTTCATCCACACGAATACCCATAGATGACAACTCAAGGGCATGACCCAACTGTTCATTCCAAACCAAGATATCTCCATTCAAGCCATGGTAACCCTTTTCTGACTCAGTAGTCCAATCGTCATAGTCAGGTGCACGACCATCATGTGGTTTGCCATCAGGAAGAACACCACCAATACCAATCAAGAATACAGCCCCATATTCCTTAGTAATAGCATCTTCACGCTCTTTCGGTGTCAAATCAGGATACTTCTCAACAAGTTCTTCTGAGTGGATGAAGGTGATTTTCTTAGGCAAAATGGCTTCAATATCGTAACGTGCTTCAACTGCAAGCTCTGTCAAACGGATGACCTTATAAATGGTTTCAACAGTTTCTTTCAAGTAAGCAATATTACGGTGTCCATCGGGAATAACCTTTTCCCAGTCCCATTGGTCAACATAAACAGAGTGCGTTGCATCCAACGAATCTTCATCTGGACGAAGAGCTTTCATATTGACTACAAGCCCCTCACCTTCATTAAAACCAAAACGAGCCAATGTATGGCGTTTCCATTTTGCTAATGAGTGAACAACTTCGTATGTAGCGTCTGGGATTTGAAGCACATTAACAGTTACAGGATTTTCAATACCGCTCAAATTATCCTGCATACCATCCCCGACCTTGCTTAAAATAGGCCCTTGCACTTCGATGACGTCAAGTTTATCAATCAAATACTGTGTAAAAGTATTTTTAACAAAAGAAATCTCCTTTTGTTGATGAATGAAGCTCTTTTTCATACGCTCCTCCTTTAAAAAATCGATAGTCCTATTATACTCCTATTCATTGGAAAAATAAAGAAATTTTCCAACAATTTGGAAAATTTCTTGTTTTTTATGTTAGGTTTTATTACATTTTCCTTGTCAACTTCACGACGGCCTCTGTTCGAGCAGTATGAGGGAACATGTCTACCGACTGGATGTAATTGACTTCATAAGCCTGAGTTAAAGAAACAAGATCTCTGGATAACGTAGAGACATTACATGAAACGTATACCATCTTCTCTGGTACATACTCTAAGATAGTCTGAAGTAACTTATCATCAAGACCTGTTCTAGGTGGATCTACAATAAGAGCATCTGCTCGATACCCTTCCTTGTACCATCGTGGAATAATATCCTCAGCTTTACCGACTTCATAGTGATAATTCTCCAACCCAAGTGCTTCAGCATTCTTCCGTGCATCGTCAATAGCTTCTGGAATAATGTCCATACCTCGAATGTCCTTAACTTTATTTGCAAAAGCAAGACCAATAGTACCAACACCGCAATAGGCATCAATAAGATTGTCATTTTTGTCCACATCCAAAGCCTTAACTGCCTGACCATAGAGTACTTCTGTTTGCTGTGGATTTAACTGATAGAAGGCACGGGGAGAGAGTTCAAAACTATAATCAAGTACCTCTTCTCTAATTGTATCCTGTCCCCAAATAATTTCTGTCTCCTGTCCATAAATCTCACTAGATTTCGAATAATTATAATTGATAGCAATGGTTACGATTTCAGGGTAGATTGCAGTTAACTCCTTGACCAACTTAGCGAAAGAAACCGATTTAGAGGTGACAAAGATTAACTGTACCTGATTAGACCCTAAGGCACGTCGAATCATTACCGTCCTAATACCAGAAATTTTACGTTCATCATAAATCGGTAGCTTGTACTTATCCAATAAAACTACCACTTGGTTCATAATAGCCTGTGTTAGCTTATCTTGTACGACGCAATTGTTGATATTAATGAGACGATGGCTTCCCTCAGCAAATAAACCAGCTTTAACTGAGCCACCACCAAATGAACGTGTTTGAAATTGTAATTTGGCACGGTAATGCCGAGGTTCCTTCATTCCTATTGTTGGACGAATATCATAAGACTCAAAATGTTCTGGTTTAAACTTCTTCAAAGCTTGTCCTAACAGGTCTGTTTTAAACTCCAATTGCTTATCATAACGAAGGTGCATTAACTGGCAACCACCACATTCTTTATAGACGCCACATTCTGGCTCTACACGAAACTTAGAAGGTTTATTAATCTTCAATAATTTGGCTTGAACAAAGTTCCTTCTAACAGAAGCAACCTGACAGAACACCTCTTCACCCTTCAAAGCCCCAGGGACAAAGACCAGAGTTTTCTTATAAAACCCAATACCTTCACCATTGATTCCCATACGTTTAATCTTAAGCGGGATTCGCTGTTTCACTTGTAAATTCATACTACCATTCTAACATTTTGATATAATAATAACTATGAAAATCACAAAAATCGAGAAGAAAAAAAGACTCTATCTCCTTGAGATAGACCAAAAAGAAAGTCTGTATGTTACAGAAGACACTATCGTCAAATACATGCTAACTAAAGGCATGACTATTGACAAAAAACAACTAGAAGATATTAAGATTTTTGCCCAATTTTCACACGGTAAAAACCTTGCTCTCTATTATATTTCCTTCAAACAACGAACCGAGAAAGAAGTAAAAGATTATCTGTTTAAACATGATATCAATCCACACATAATCCCAAAAATCATTACTAATCTTAAAAAAGACCATTGGATAGATGATTACAAACTACTAGAGAGTCTAGCCCAACAGAATCTTAACTCAGGCGATAAGGGGGCTTATGTCCTTAAACAAAAGTGGCAACAAAAAGGTTGCGACAAACAAGTTATTGACGATATTTTAATCCAATTTGATTTTTCAGAAGTAGCAATGAAAGTAGCAGAAAAACTATTACGAAAATATCAAGGAAAATTACCGGCAAAAGCGCTCAAAGATAAATTGACTCAGAGCCTCATCAACAAAGGATTCTCATTTCAAGAAAGTAAGCTTGCTATCAATCAATTAGAATTGGAACCAGATGAAGAAACTGAGCAAGCCTTGCTATATAAGGAAATAGATAAACAATATAACAAATTTAGCAAAAAATATAATGGATATGAACTAAAACAACGTTTGACTCAATCTTTAGCTCGTAAAGGCTATGATTTTGATGCTATAGCATCTGCTCTTAGAGAATATTTATAGGAATTCCCCCTCTTTTTACAAAATTATGATACAATAATGGGGATAATCTTTATTGTAGAAAGAGGACGCCATGAAATTACCAAAGGAAGGCGACTTTATCACAATTCAAAGTTATAAGCATGATGGTAGTTTGCACCGTACTTGGCGCGATACTATGGTACTAAAGACAACTGAGAATGCTGTTATTGGCGTTAACGACCATACCCTCGTTACTGAAGCAGACGGGAGGAGATGGGTTACACGTGAACCTGCTATTGTTTATTTCCACAAAAAATACTGGTTTAATATTATAGCCATGATTAGGGATAACGGCATTTCCTACTACTGCAATTTAGCCAGTCCATATGTTTTGGATCAAGAAGCTCTAAAATATATTGACTATGACCTAGACGTCAAAGTCTTTGCTGATGGTGAAAAAAAATTGCTGGATGTAGATGAGTATGAAACCCATAAAAAAGAAATGCATTACTCTCACGACATTGACTATATCTTAAAGGAACATGTTAAAATCTTGGTAGACTGGATTAACAATGGAAAGGGTCCATTTTCACAATCTTATGTTAACATCTGGTACAAACGTTATCTTGAACTAAGGAATCGTTAAAGTTGTCATAAAAAAGACTAGTAAATTATCACTAGTCTTTTTTGGTACTATAAACTAAACCATCAATATCTAAATCCATATTCAAAGTATAATGCCCCTCTTCCACTTGAATAATATATCCCAGTATTTCTAAAGCATCGACAAAGATGTTCCTCCTCTTTTGAAGCAAAACATCTTTCCTAACAAATTTCAGAAGAAAAGTTGTTACGTACTTCAAAAAATACTCCGGATTGACATCGCCTAATAAATTATATAACCTATTCTGTTCTTCCGAAAATGGTAAATTTTCTCTTAACTTATAAAAATAATTAGAAATTGTATTATCATCTCTCGTTATACTGGTGTACTCTTGAATAATAACATCATTAGTAGAATTCAAAACTTTAGTCCTAAAACGGCGACCTATTAATTCTTGATAAAGAGAAGTGGCATCATCAATAACTAAATGCTGATCCAAATCAACTGTAGAAACATCAGAAACAAAACTAATTAATAAAGAATATCGTTTATTAGAACGTTCAATATAGTTTGCCTTCACAAATTCTTCTATCAAACGGTCTAGATTATCCTGAGAAGAAAATTCTTTTTTAATCTCCCGTAATGTTACAGGCTGATTTAAATATAGAAAATTAATCAAATCAATAAAAAATGGTTGTTTGGATAATTTGTCTGGGTTAAATTGTTTTATCATAGAAAGTATTATACCATTATTCAGATTACAAAAAAAAGGCCTAAAGGCCTATTTTTTAAGCATTAAAGCTTTCAGTTAATTGAGGTACTACTTGTTTTTTACGTGAGACAGCTCCCTCAAGAAAAGCATGATTATTTTCAAGAACAAAATCAAAAGCTTTCTCAACCCTATCAGGATTAGAACCAAGGGCAAGAATCTCTGAATTTGAATTAAGAATATCAGTAATCATCAAGACAAAATCAGAATAACCATTATCCTTGATTGAAGTATTAATAGCTGCTTCAATTTCTTCTTGACGAGAAAGAACATCAGCAATATCAACTGTATTAACTTGAGCAACACGAACTTTATTACCATTCAACTCAAAAGTTTTAGCATCAATATCAATAAGTACTTCAGCAGACTTGGAAGAAAGATTAGTACCAGCTTTTAACATTGCAAGACCATATTCTTCCAAATTAACACCAGCAATCTCAGCAAGATCAGCTGCAACTGCAGGATCTGTAGCGTGAGTAGTTGGAGATTTGAGAAGAAGAGTGTCAGAAATTAAACCAGACAAGAGCAAACCGGCAACTTCTTTAGGAACTTCAACATTATTTTCTTTAAACATACGATAAACAATTGAAGAAGCAGAACCAACAGGTTCAAGACGCATCATTAAAGGATTAGCCGTTTCAAAATTAGCTACACGATGGTGATCGACTACTTCAATAATTTGAACATCCTTAATATCAGAAATTGATTGTTGAAACTCATTGTGGTCAGTAAGAATAACTTGATTAACACCCTCTTCCTGTGCTGAATTAACAACACGAGGAGCCTTAACGCCGAAATAGTCAAGAACAAAAGCAGTTTCCTCATTTGGAGCACCCAAAGCAACTGCCTCAGCGTCAACACCAAGCTGACGTTTCAAATAAGCATAACCATAAGAAGACCCAATAGCATCAGAATCAGGATTTTGATGACCAAAAACAAATACTTTAGACATAAATTCACCTCAAAAATAATATTATAAATCATTATAACATATAAAAAAAAGAAACAAAATAAAAAGAGTAACATAAGCTACTCAAAACATAGTCCGTACGGGATTCGAACCCGTGTTACCGCCGTGAAAAGGCGGTGTCTTAACCCCTTGACCAACGGACCATATCAAATGCCGGCTACATGACTTGAACACGCGACCCTCTGATTACAAATCAGATGCTCTACCAACTGAGCTAAGCCGGCTATCTCTTTTATGCGGGTGAAGGGACTTGAACCCCCACGCCGTTAAGCGCCAGATCCTAAATCTGGTGCGTCTGCCAATTCCGCCACACCCGCATATATGACCCGTACTGGGCTCGAACCAGTGACCCATTGATTAAAAGTCAATTGCTCTACCAACTGAGCTAACGAGTCTCAAATATTTCTACTTGAACGGTCCCGACGGGAATCGAACCCGCGATCTTCGCCGTGACAGGGCGACGTGATAACCGCTACACCACGGGACCTATGGGAGTTAACGGGATCGAACCGCTGACCCTCTGCTTGTAAGGCAGATGCTCTCCCAGCTGAGCTAAACTCCCTCTTGGTCGTTTAACTCAGCCAACGGTCAGAAACTTTGTTTCTCTTATCCGCCGATTGAAATCTCGATTGCCTCTCAATTCCAACTAAGCTAAACTCCCTAAATGCTAAGCGACTACCATATCTAACAGGGGGCAACCCCCAACTACTTCAGGCGTTCTAGGGCTTAACTGCTGTG
>NZ_JASUZV010000015.1:0-44388 GCF_030284685.1 Streptococcus raffinosi | reverse complement strand
TAGACATAATAAAAATCCTACTTTCGTAAACAGTACTTTATGTATTTTTACTGTCTACTTAAGTAGGACTATATCAGTTGAACTGGCTTTTTAAGTTGAATCAAACTGTACAGTTACTTAAATCTTGAGAGTACAAAAATTCATCTCCTTCCGAAACCTAGGGAGAATACAAGTACTACTCCCTTTAACATATTTGCGCATGCAAAAAACCAAGTCAGCCTGGACTTGGTCTTGGATTTTATTTTTGAACAAATGATTGTAAATTACCAACTGGTTGGCAAGGAAATTGGAATGTTGAGTTTGACTTTCATCTTACCGTTAGCAACTGAGGCTTGGTCAATCTCGTAGCCGATGTCAGGGAGTTTAAGCTGAATCTGATCGTTAACCATGCGAATACCACTATTAGATTGAGCGATGCTCTTCTTGAGGTAAGGTAAAACCAGTGATTTAGGGACTGGAAGGCGACCTAGGTGAGCACCTGCCAAGTCTAGTAGGATGACTTCCTTGTTCGTACTAACTGTAAAATCAAGGCTAAATGTTGATTCTACTGGGCCAATGGAAACCGGTACCTTGACTGTCAGATAGGAATCTCCCAGAGCTACGGTGCTATTTTGTAGTGTCTCGTCCTTAGAATCCGAAAGGCTTGCTTTAAGCACCTGACGCAGTTGGTTACTATCGAGATTAATTTCGGTAGAAAGACCGCCTGATGATAGGGACGCCCCTCCAATACCTGCTTTAGCTAGGTCAGCTAAAGTCGTTTGTGTTGATACATTTTTTAATTGGTCTTGACTGTCAATCTTGTCCGGAATGAGAAGGGCCGCCATTGCAATAAAGAGCACAATGACGAGGACAATGAGTCGTTTAAACCATTTCCACATAGGGAATACCTCGTTTCAAATTTTCACTTTTGAGGTCTATTGTACTGTAATCAGGGGAAAAAAGCGAGTAAGAACTGGAAATTCTCTCATATTTTCTTAATGCTCAAGCTAGTTCACAGTTTAAAAGAAATAAAAGTGATGAGCAGTATCAGATAATCATCTGCTCTCATAGGCTCATTCCTACTCCTCTAAATGAGTGATATCGCTAAGCAGAGACCTGCAGCAGTATTTGCAAAAGCGTGGATAAAGACACTTGGAAGAATAGAGCCACCTGCTTTTTTCTCATTGATAGCACCAAAGACGTAAGCTATGAGACTGATAAAAGCAAAAATCATAACAGCTTTTAGAAAGCCTATTAGTTGGATAAACATAAGCGCATGAATCAGACCAAATAATAATGACTGGATGAGATTTGCTCCTAGAAATCCCAGTTTACCTTGCAACCTTTTCAAGAGAAAACCTCTAAAGAATATTTCTTCTGGCAAAGCAGTCCCTAAGATAGCGTAGGCTAGGATGGCAGGGAGAGCTCCGATTCCCTTTCCAGAAAAATCTGCTGTAGCTGTTTTGCTAGGGTCAAACCAACTGAAAAGCACTACCGAAAAAAGAAGGAAAACTAAGGCCATACCCAAGATAATTTGGAGTAGCTGACTGATATTTTTTGTCTGAACCTTCTTTAAACCAATCCAGTCAAAGAAGCCGACCTTTTTCCTCCTCCAAATCAACCAAGTCATAAAAGGAATGAAAGAGACGATGATCAGTTCCAAAATACCGTTCACCAGTTTAGACATAAACAAGTTCATGAGTTTGTCCTCCTTTTCGAGTCAAAAGACAGTTTTGACCTTTTGAAAACGATTACCTTGACGCCTTGATTATACTATTTTTAAGAAAATAAGAAAGCCATTTCTTACCAGTCTTGCCAGGTTTCTTTGGCACGAATCACACGGTCCTGCTTATACTCAATATGGTAAACGCTCCAGCCACCAATCCAATCGTCGGCCAGCTTGTACTCAACACTTCCTTGAACATCATCCCCCTGGCCCAAAAGCTTCTCCACTTCTTTTCGCACCATTCCTTCAAGCTGATACTGGCGTTGAAAACTCCACATCAACTTGTGACGCATGGAATCTGAGGTATGGGCCCATTTTTCGGGAGTAAATACCCGGTCACGAGGGACAATGATTGCAACATGAACGAGGCAAATGATTTCAATGATTAGCCACAAGGCTTTTCGTCGTCTGCGTCTGCTTTCTAGAGTAAGGGATGCCATCAGACTACCTTACCTTCTCTTGCTCCCAATGCTCATCAATCTCGACGGTATGCTCTCTAGCAAAATGGTAGAGTATATCTCTAGCCAGGTCCTGAGAAACACGAGCCACATTAGTCATACCAGTATCTAAGTCTGCTGTGTCGTGTTCTAAGCGATATTTGTCATTCTCGTACTCTACAAATATAAAAAGTTGGGACTCTTTATCACCATAGGTAAAATAAAGACTATCATAGGATACAGGAAGTTTCACAAGAGCATCCCAGATGTCACTTTCACTTGGGTCTGAAATCGTCTCGTAGTTCACCTCATCTGCTGTCGAAATACGCATGACTAGACCTTCTGATTTCTTCCTAAGAACCGTTAACCAATAAAATAAATCCATCTTTTTTCTCCTTTAAATAATGATGCCTTTTTGCTTCAGATTATCCAGACATTCCTGTAAATAGATAGCATTATGCTCTGGATAAATAATAGTCGGTAATTCTTCCTCTTCAAGCCTGTCGTAGGCTGGCAGTTGCTTTCCTCGATACTCTTTTTCAAACCATTCGGGGCTGACACGATAGCCCCGTTCTGTCATTTCTTGCATAATGAGCTCATGGTATTTAAACAAGCGGTAGGGGGAATAGTCAAAAACATAATTGACCGTAGCGTGTTTACGTTGCCATCCCTTGCCACGAAGGGCACAACATTCTCGGTGTTGTCCTAATAATTGCTGACGGGGTAGTTTTGAAATCAAGACTTGATGCCATAGTCTCATTTGCTACCTCCATTAATCAGAGTTGACTCCTCAAGATAGCGATTAGGGTACTTGGTGAGGAGCTCTCTGACGGATGTCACCAAATGAATCTGGGGAATACGACCTGCCGCATAGCTATCCAATTGGGCCATAAACATCTCCTTCTCACTGGCAGTTGCTTTTTTCTTAAAATAGCCCCAGATATGTTGGAAGGCATTAACGACCTGACCTGGATTTTCAGGAAGGGCTAGGGCTTGATCAATGTAGGCCTGAACCTGATCCAAACGAACCTCATCTTGCTTTAGATAGTTACGGATTTCTAGGTAAATCTTGTTGGAATGGCTGAGCACCAGATATTTATTTGCTGCCCAAAGTCGCTCGCACTGGCGACGTGGATTAATTGTTGTCATTAGGAGCCTTCCTTTATTGCTTTCTTAACAGTATAGCATAGTTTAAATGGGGAGCATAGACCATCCTCCAAGTCAGTATCGGTTTAACTTTCAAAAATAGTCCAAACATTTTCAGAAAGGAGATTTTACTTGGTTCGTTTGAAAACGTTTGCTATACTTGAGTTATCAAAGAAAGGAGACAAGCCTATGACATTGTCCAAAAAACTCACACTTTCTCTTACCTCTATGGCAGTTCTTGGTCTTTTAGTAGCCTGCTCAAACCAGAAAACTCAAACATCTAATAGCTCTGCTAGCACCCAACAAAGTTCAAGTGTATCTTCATCTTCACAAAGTTCTGAAGCTTCTAAACAGACTGAAGGGCTAGATGGCACCTACAAAGGGACCGATGAAGATAATAGTATTACTCTTACCATCTCTGGAAATACTGGAACTTGGGAAGAGGGCGAAGCAGATGGCGAGAAGGAAAGCAAGTCTGTAACAGTTAACCCTGACAATCAAAGTCTAACGATTGGGGATGATCTCAAATACTATAAACTCGACGGTAATAAACTGACTATTGAAGATGATGACCGTGATCCAAATGATACCATTGTCTTGACAAAATAATATCAGATACCTTAGCCAAACCACTCTCTGAGATTTAGCTAAGGTTTTTTTATGTTATACTATAGACAGAAAGAAAACGGATACAAACAGGAGATTGATGATGACTCAAAGACGATTATGGTTGACGCTATTTGTTATATCAATTATTGTAACTCTTATTGGACTCGGTTTGTCTTTATATAATTATTATATCTTCGATAAACCTTTTATGACTACCACTACAAAAGGTTTGCTAGCTGCATTTTTCCTGTGTTCGACAATGGTTGCCATTAGTCTATCCAAGTCAAATAGGAAGTAAAGATAAGAAAGAGGTATAAGTTTACAGACTTATACCTCTTTCTTATCTTTACTTAATTTTGTGTTTATTCATCTTTTCTTCAAAAATAGCTGTCATAATCTTACGTAACTCTTCTCTCTCTTTTTCAGCCTTTTGATGATGAAATGTATCCTTGGCCAAACGAGTCACCTCCTAAAAATGAAACTGTGTCATTATATCAACAGATAGGAAAGAAAAGCTCCCACCGAAATTCAGTGGGAGGTTCAACTCTATTTCTATGATTTTCGTACCGCCACCAGCCAAGAGGCTAGTAGGATTTCGAAAATAACCAGAAGGATAATCTGAGTAAGAGAGCTCTGAACCAGCATGAGAACAGCTAGACTATCGATCAGCATATGAGCGAGGATACAAGGAACAGCTCCTTTCGAGTACTCCTTGAGAGCTCCAAATAGAAAAGTATTTCCTAAAATCATCAGGTAAAAAATAAGATAGTTGGAGGAACCTGCTGTAATCCAAGGGAGTTGATAGATAGGGATATGCCAGAGGAACCAGACAATGGAAAGAACCATCATTTTAGTTATAAAGTGCTTACTAAAGTAAAGATGTTCTTGTAAAAACCAACGCCAACCTACTTCTTCCAGCCCCCCATATAAAAATGTCCAGGGAAAATATAGTAAGAAGGTCAAGAGGGTGTTCCCAGTAAAGCTAACATTCCTGAGAAAGAATGAGATTCCATAGTAGATGACTGGAATGAAGAGAGCTAGAATCCAGGACAGGAGACTTTCTTTTTGAAGAAATACCTTTTTGAAGAATTCACCCAAGGATTTGACTTCACTCAACACAAGAGAAAAGACAGCCGCCATAATCAGGGGAACACAGTTCATTAGGATAAACAGTAGTGAGGCACCCAGACTACTCCTGTCTGGGAAACACCATAGGATAACTTGCCCTACTATATATGTAGCAAAGAGGGCGGTCAGTGCATACCAGATAGCGACTGATTGTTTTGAAATAAATTTGCTCATTTTTCTCCGTAACGGGATGGTAAAATTGACAGTATCTCTTTTTTATGGAAAGTTGATTCGTAATTGTAGAAATAAACACATTGTCTTCAAAAATCTTATTTAATTTTGTGTTTGTTCATCTTTTCTTCAAAGATGTCTGTCATAATCCTACGTAACTCTTCTCTCTCTTTTTCAGGAAGGTCCCCTTGGCGCTTAGCCACAGCATAAAGTTCAGGATATTGCTTGGCTACACGCTCAACTGTCTTAGTCGTCGCATGCCCTCTGACAAAGAAAGGAATGCGTTTAAGCCATTCTTGCGGTACCAAGTCAAGCAACTTCTTAGCAGCTTCCTTGTTAGAAATCTCAGCTGTGCTCAAGCCTTTCTCGATTTGCTTTTGTTCTTGTTCTGTAAAATCTTTTAAGTCCATAACCTACTCCTCTTTATCTTTATATGTAGATTTTACACCCATGCATGAGAATATACAACTGATTGGGATGGGATGTTGCTAGCTGTGAACAATAATAGAATTAGGAAAATCATTATTTCTTTTTTCCTAAAATACCGTACAAAAAGATCTGATGGATTTGCTTAACATCTGTTTCTAAATTATCACTATGGGCTAACTGATTTCCCACACTATTGAGAGCATCCATAACATTTAAGATAAGCTCTGTCGATAGGTCTTCAGCAATAAGGCCCTCTGCTTTTCCGAGATGAATATAAGCACGATAGATGTCACGTTTTTTTGCAGTGATTGCTTTCGTTAGGAGACTTGAGAAAGCGGGATCTCTCACCGTTTTATCTTGAAAATAGTCCGAGATTTGCTGACTCATTTTCTCCTGACATAGGTCTAAAGCCTGGTCTAATTTTGTATTAAAAGCTAGATTACTTTTTAAAATATCCTCGGCTTGCTGGGTTATTTCTTCAAACAAGTCATTAACACAGAGAGCCACCAAATTATCTTTGCTCCCAAAATAATTGTAGATAGAAACAGGTGATACTTCTGCTACCTCTGCAATAGATTTTATACTCGTTTCCTTAAAACCTTTTTCTTTGAATAGATGCAAAGCTGCTTGAATAATCGCTTGCTTCTTTTTCTCAGTCGTCTTTTGATATTGATTCATGTAAACACCTCAGTTAGTACCAATTGTAGCATAAGTTTGAAATATGTAACTATATATTTCATTTTTTCTTGCTATTCTGACTACCTTTCTCTATAATAAAGTTTGAAATTTAATTATCTATATTTCAAACTTTATTTGCAAAAAAGGGAGGGAACATGCTCATTCAATATCTTATAAAACAGTCTAAAAATCCTAGTGGTCTTGTCGGGCGAGTGATTACCAACATCTGGTCGTCCTATTTTAAGAAATTCAGTCTTTGGGCAATCAAACAGACTACCATTTCAGATAATAGTCGGATTTTAGAAATCGGTTATGGCGGTGGTAGCACTATCAAAAACCTACTTGCTTTAAATAAAAATCTTGACATTTATGGCATTGATATTTCCAAGGAGTCTTATCAAACTGCTAAACGGATGCTTTTAAAGTCAATAGAAAACGATAGTGTCCAGCTGATGGTTGGAAATGTCGAAAACCTTCCCTACCAAAATCATTATTTTGATCTTGTCTTTGCCATTCAGACCCATATTTTCTGGAAAGATTTAAAACAAAGCTTTCAGGAAATCTATCGAGTCATGTCCAATCATTCTACTCTGATTATTGCATCCGAAAAAGAAAAAATTAAGTATCATATGACAGATTATGGAACAAGTTCTGAATTGAGTCATTTATTAATAAGTATTGGTTTTTCAAAGATTGAAGAAAGGCAAAATCACAAATGGGTTTTGTACATTGTTATTAAAAGACATTAGGAAATTGATAGACAAATTCCCACTTGACTTAAGAAAAGCTCTCCCCTTAGCAACACGAAAAGAGAAGGCTAAGTTAGTCTTCTCTTTGTGTAAGCTTTACGCTTTTGAAGTTAGGATATAAGTCAAAGGTAAGTAAATTACTTTTAATATACGGAGTTAAGGCGTTTTTTGATTCATGTCTAAAAACTTTTCGGAATCATCAACTGTGATGGTAGTTTTCGAGCATAACAAAAAGTAGTGAAGAGATGCCATCGTTGGAATCTTCTTCACTACTTTTCTTATCTCTTTCCTACTCACCAATAGCAGTATTTCAGAGTTTCCACTCTTCAATCAACCAGTCCGAAAAAGCATCATATCTTTCTTGGAGATGGTCATGATGACCGTAGGGGTCAAATGCTGAATAAGTAGACAAGCACTGTTTTTTGATAAGTTCATGCACTTCTTTGGCATAACTAGGAGCCTTGGCCAGTCTATTCTTATGATTAGCCCCTTCGGTCAAACCGTTATGTAAATAGACCGAGCAAGTCTTATTAATAAGCTGGTGGGCTTGGCAGTAGGCTACAAAATCTGGATACCAAAAGGATCCACAAATGGAAAAGATAAAAGGCATCTTATCACTGCTATAAAGACTGGAAATAGCAGCCAAACCACCCAGCGAGTAGCCCCCGTAAGCCATTCGACTGTCATCCAGTCTAAACTCCTCTTGGATGCTATTTAAAATATGGCCAAATAGTTGGTCATGATAGCTGGCTAGCTTACCACCAAAATCAGGACTTCCAGGTCTCAAAGCCTGAGCATACCAAGGTGTAAAATCATCCAAGCGATGCTTGGGTTCAAGGCCTATCAGGATAACAGAATCCACTAGTTTTCCCAGATAATCCAGTTGTCCATCGTTCAAAAAAACAGCTGGATAAGTCTTAGTAGCATCGTAAGACTCAGGAAGGGCAATCGTCACTCGAATGCCATGGCAGACAAAGTCTTTATTTATTAACAAAGTCATTAACCTTCTCAAGAGAATCAATCACAGATGGACCGTAATCCATAAGCTCATCATAAGAAATAGTCATGATTTTCTTATTTTTAACGGCTGGAACATTTTCAAGAACAGCGTTCTTTTCCATCTTGTCTTTAGCATCCTTGTCTATGGCCTTATTACGGTCACTGGTTACATAGATAATCAATTCTGGTTCCATTGACACAAGATTTTCCAAAGTCAAATCTGATGTTCCTGTCGCAACATTGGTATAACCAAGCTGATTGAGCATACTTTCTTGAAGGGCTGATTTGTAGGTTCCAAAGGTTTCATCGTTGTAGGCACACATGATCAGAGCCTTCTTCAAGTCTTTGTCATAAGACTTGTTTTTCTTTTTAACGGCATCAATACGTTTTTGGAGTTGTCCCGCATACTTATCTGCCTTGTCTTGAACATTGAAAATGTCACCGATATTTTTTACATCTTCGATGATATTATTCAAATCTTGTTTGGTTGTTGAAACAGAGGCTTTTTGCGTATAAACAGGAATATCATTGCTGTTCCACGTACTGATGGTTCCCATTGATTTGTCTGAGAACATCATGTTACGACCAATAAGAGCGTCCGGTCCATAAGCCAAAATGGCTTCTTGAGAAATGGTCTTCTTATCACCGATATGTGGGATTGAAGCTAGGTCATCCTTATATTTATCTGTTACTTCATTGTCAGGGTTAAGCATACCGACAATCTTGTCTTTTAAACCAAGCTCAATCAAGATTTCCGTTGATGAAAGGTTGTTTGTGATAACCTTTTCTGGTGCCTTTTTGAAGACTTGATCTAACTCAGTTCCTTTATCGTCATAAGTTTTGACGGTCAAAGGATACTGGGTTTCTGAGTTGGTCTTTTTCACCGTTTCTTTTGCTGCTGATGACGATGATGTGCTGTTTTTATATGTAGAACTGCATGCTGTCAATGTGAGGACTGCTGCAGCGATTAATGCGATACCAAAAGTTTTCTTGTTCATAAGGCCTTCCTTTCCTAGGCTTATAAATACTGAATCATTGCCTGCTGATCATCCGTCCAGGTAATACGACTCTGAACATCATAAACCGCCTGCAAGGATTGTGGGGTTACGGCATCCCTTGGGACACCTTGGGCAACAATCTCACCTCCTTTCATTAAGTAAATATAATCTGAAAAACGACAGGCCAATTGAATATCGTGGAGAACTGCTAGAACATTAATGCCGAGTTCCTTGACCAAGGCCAACATCTCCAACTGATACTTAATATCCAAATGGTTGGTAGGCTCATCCAATAAAAGGAGTTTGGGTTCCTGAGCCAAAGCACGCGCTAGGATAACTCTTTGTTTTTCGCCACCTGATAAGGACGAATAATAGCGTGCCTTCTTTTCAGACATGCCAACCTTGTCTAGGGCATCCTGGATAAGCAAGTGGTCCCGCTCTGATTCTTTTTGTAGAAAGGAAAGATGGGGCGTTCGGCCAAGCATGACAATTTCTTCCACCGTGCAATCAAATTGAAGGGTGTTAAACTGTGTCACAACGGCCATTTCTTTTGCAGTTTCCTTTAGGCTTACCTGATCTAGGCTTTTTCCATCAAGTAAAATCTGACCGCTATCTGGTTTCAACTGGCGATAAATGGTTTTGAGCAAGGTTGATTTCCCACTCCCATTTGGTCCTAGTATGGTCTGGAATTGTCCGCCCTCGACCTTTAGGGATACTCCATTTAGGATTTTTTTCTCTCCAATCGAATAATGAATATCCTTACACCTTACATCCATAAGTCTAAACCACCTTTCTACGATTTCTAGTCACAATATAAATAAAGAAAGGTGCACCAACTAAGGCTGTAAAGATACCGATAGGTAGCTCTGCATTTTTAACGAGGATTCTAGCTAAAACGTCTGCCCAAACCACAAACAAGGAACCTAGGAGAGTTGCCACTGGAAAAAGCTTACGATAGTTAGTCCCGACTAAACTTCTGGCAATATGAGGGGTAATCAAGCCGACAAAGCCGATAATTCCACAGCTAGCAACCAAGACGGCTGTTATGACTGCAACGATAGCAATATAAAGATACCAATAGAGTTTAAGGGGAATCCCTAAAGTCAAAGCTGCTTCATCGCCCATCATCATGGCATTAAAAACACGATACTGTGTTGAGAAAAAGAGAAAGGCCAAACCAACCACTACCGCTGGAAGCAGCAAATCTGACCAAGATGTTCCTGTCAATGAACCCATAGTCCAAAACTTAATAGTCATGACACTATCTGCTGTCGCTCCAATAGAGATGATAAAATTGGCAAAGGCAATAAAGAGGGCATTAACAACCGTTCCAGATAAAATCAGGCCAGAGGTGGTCACTCTCCCTTGCATAGAGGCAATGATTAAAACAAGAACCGTCGCTAGGATAGCCCCCACAAAGGCACCCAAACCTACCACAGCTTTAAGGCCTAAAATGATGGCCAAGGTTGCTCCAAAAGTTGCTCCTGCCGAGATTCCTAATATATAGGGCTCAGCAATAGGATTATTGACGGTTGACTGCATAACACTCCCTGACATAGAAAGGCCTGCACCGACCATTAGCCCTAGGAGAACCCTCGGCACTCGCATATTCCAAACAATGGCTTCAAGTGGTTTAGCTATGCTTTGACTGGCAATGGGAAGCCCCAATTTACTGAGGATGATACCATAGGTATCACCTAAATCTATAGTGACCGTTCCTAAAGACACTGCTACAAAAACTGACGCTACTACTAAAAATAGAAGCAAACAGAGCAAGCTTAGGTAACGGGAAAAAACAAGGTATTTTGTTTTTTTAAAAGGCATTAGCACCTCCTTTCCACTTGTAATGTCAGAAAATTTTGACAATACATTTCTAGTATAACATGTCTTAAAAAGATGGGCAAGGTCATTTAAGTCTTACAAAGAAAAAAAGAGCAGTCATTAAACTACTCTCAGGCCTTATAAATAACCAAAGCAATAGAAATAAAGCCAGCTTAGGATTTAGCTTTCTCCATACTGCTACTAGCTATTTTCATGGCAAGAAGAATTATCAACACCTTAAGCACAAGGGATAGCCATACGCTCTCAGCTGATGACAGTTGCGACAAGGAATTGATTAAAGCATGTGTCATGACACACAGCCAAAGACTTCTGGTCTTTGTATAAATAGCGGATAAGATGAAACAATTGCTGAATAAGCCAAGCAAAAATGGTAGCAATTTAACCATTGCGAGAGATCCATCAATGTAAAAATAGAGCAAATGCCACAGTGACCAGGTTACAAATGTACACAGCGTCGATACTATATAGGTTAACTTTTCTTGCAAAGTAGGCTGGAAAAAATAACGCCAACCGATTTCTTCGATACCACCAAAGACGAGGGCTTTTACAAATAAAATTATGGGGAGATACCAAGTTGGAATAATCATTTTCCCACTCAAAACCAATGGTAAGAAATCCAAGCCTATAAAAATGAGGACTAAGAGATAGTTAAGAGGAGCTTGTTTGACTTGAAAAAAATCTCTGACAAGCTGTTTAAAACTAGAATGATGATAGCGAATGCTAACATAGCCTCCCCAAATGGCTGAGGACAAGCCACCTAACATCAGGGTAAAGATGCCAATTGGAGTCCCATAATCAACCCTAAGTCCCCACGCTCTTAGTAACCAAACAAGGAGACTGACTAATAAGATTTGTCCAAAGGTGCCCGCCAGATAAAACGACAAGGCTTGTTTTCTATTCATATCTTGATTCCTATTTCTTTTTCTTGGCAGTTCAGGTTGTTAATAGGAGGTAGGAAATAAATAATGCTAACTCATTTTTTAGAATTTTTTTCAACGAGTTCTTTCAGTCTTTCTTTTTCCTGGATAAGCATAGACTTCTCAATAGGTGACCACTCACCAAATAATTTTTCGCGAAGAACTGACGATGCTGTTCCCTCATCCTCCAAGGAATTATAAATACATCTTCTATCTCGTTGGTAAATCTGGATGTACTCAAAAATACCACTAGTTTCCAGCTCTTGAAGATTTTCCACTAAACGGTCTACAATCGCATCATGATGCGCCTTAGGTGTCGCTCTCGCTTGACTTGGTTCCAAAGCATAAAGTTCTTCATAACGAATCTTAGTACTAAGATAAGAGAGTTCAGGCTTTGTTGCTATCAAGGCAAGTGCTACTTGGTATCCCCTAGAACTCAACAATTGGGCTGTTTTTTTAGGAATATCTACAGTTCTCAATGTACCCTCAATCAGAAGGTGGTACCCCAATTTGCTCAGTTCTTCTATCAAAGCTTCAACTAACTTTCCAGCAAAAGCCTTCGTGTAGTTAACACTTTCCTTGCCGTACTTTTCCTGCAACTCAAGATAGTTAGGATGCAAAGAGCGAAAGCTGTCTCCATCAATGATGATGATGTTGCCTTTAAATTCTCTTTGTTTAACACGATGAATGGTTGTCTTTCCGGCACCACTTTGACCACCTAACAAAAAGGCTTTTGGATGCTTCGAGTTGGTTTTTCCACGTGTCAATGAACGCATTGTCCTTTTTAAAGCTCCTTGAAAGTCTACGTCTCTGTAGTTGGCTAATGTCATTAGGCTACCACCTGTTGACTCGCTAGCCTTAACATACGTTCGATACCGTCCATATAACCACTATAACGTTCAACTTCGTCAAAACTTTCAATTAAGTAAATCTTAGTATTAATCAAGTCAGATAAATCGTCACTCATAAGAATCCATGGATTCGTTTCATCATCAAAGGCAATTCCTTGATTATCTTGATAGCGATAAAGCTGTGATAAAATACCGGCTCCACGTTCTTTCAACACTTCAATCTTCATGGTCAACTGGTAGTCTTCAACCGATGTGAGCATCTTCTCTTCTCCTACAAGATCAACATAAGAAACATTCAATGTCTGACAAATACGGTCCAACAATTCTGTTGAAATAGCACTTGTTCCATTTTCATACCGACTAAGACTATTGCGTGAAATACCAAGTAAGTTAGCTAACTCAGGCTGTGTCAACTGTTTGGACTTTCGTACAGCTTTAATATTTTCTCCAATCATCATTGTCCTCCTTTACTTTAATATTATTATAACATAAAAACGCACCAAATTTGGTGCGTAATGTTAACCTAGTCCATATCTACCCATTTGTCATTATCCATGATAAAGGGTTTGGCTAGACCTGGTCCGGTATAGTCCTTGTACTTGGTTGTCAGATACTTGTAGCAATCCTTCTTACTAGAAAATTTAATGGCTTGGTAGGGCTCTTCAAAGGTCAACTTT
This sequence comes from Streptococcus raffinosi, assembly GCF_030284685.1. Classification (NCBI taxonomy): domain Bacteria; kingdom Bacillati; phylum Bacillota; class Bacilli; order Lactobacillales; family Streptococcaceae; genus Streptococcus; species Streptococcus raffinosi. The sequence goes on along the minus strand of NZ_JASUZV010000015.1, from coordinate 31,052 downwards.
TCAACAAATAGGTAGCCATCCGTCGTAGGCACCAAGACTCCGACGTGACCGACAAAAAGGGAATCGCCATCCAAATTATCGTGGACAACAACCGACAGCATGCGTGCCCTGTCATCAAAGGTGAACTGTTTGTAGTAATCCTCCATATGCTTGGCGTGAACCTTGACATCTTGGGTAGCTTCAGTCTTGACCCTTGAAAAAAGAATGTCAAAGTTTGCCTGGTCCTTGGTATCAAAGAGCTTGCCCTTGTCAATGGCGTCCTTGTCTTGGAAAAGGAGCTCAGTATCACTTTTGACTTGAGGAATCTTGATTTTGCCTTTCAGTAGCGTGTAGGTGTTGATACGACAGTTAGTGCCGATAAAGTCACCATGCTTGGCTGCCCACAGGCTACTGATTTTTTCCACATCATAGTCTGTTTTGGTAAATGGCGCAAAACTCCCAGAAAGACCAACAGAACCCACGGTGTCATTGTAATCAGTGACGAGATTGATAAAGTTATCCACACTCTCCTCGTTCAAATGTTTCGAGAGAATGGAACGTACCTCATTAAGACTGGCCTTGCTATTAAGGTTGGAGTAGATTGGTTTTTCCTCCTTTTTGTGGAGATGTGCAAAAACTGCTAAACCGACAAGGAATAGGCTAGCTATAGATAAAAGAATTAGCGTCTGTTTTTTTAGATGTTTCATAGGCGCCTCCTTGGCTTCATTATACCAGATTTTGTGAACTACTCCTTCTCAAGATGCTTTTCCACAAGAAAAAAGCCTTGTCGCCAAGACTTTAGATTGAAGACAAAGACTTTTGCTTGAGACTTTCCGACAAACCTTTACTTGCCATTCACAATATTGGCGAAGGCTTCTTGAATGTCCTTATTATTGGTTGGATACATGTAATACATGTTTTCAGGATTGCCTTGATTTTGCAGAGAAACTAGGACCACCGGTTGACCATTATGGATGGTGAAATGATAAAGAATCATGGCAGAACCTGAATAACCGTAACTGTCCACGATGAGATAGTCGGCTGTTCCTGTACCATCGTCTGAAAAAGCAACGTCTACCTTTTGTTGGTTGGTCATAGGGGCATTTTGTTCGGTCTTTTCACCTACAGTGATGCGGTTATTTTTGGCAAAAGACATGGCACCATAGAAATCGTCACTTCCGTTAGGGGTTAGTCTTTTATAACTTTCTTGATTCATCTTGTGACCAAACTCTACCATGTAACTAGCCAGCTTGGCGGCCTTGTCACTATTCCAAAGAGCAGTCGTTTGGGTTTGGCTGGTTTGACTCTTACTCCCAACTCTGTAATAAGATGTGTAAACGACTCCTGGTCCTGAAAATTCTGGAATTTGAACCAAACGATCTGTGTCTTTGACAGAATTGTCCGGAGACGGTGCTGCTTGGTTAGCTGGCACTGGAACAAAGGGACTAACTCCGTGCCCTGGACCATTGTCCGCAAAATAGAACATAGGTTGACCGTTGAAATCCTTAATCACAGTCTTACCATCAGTGCTGCCCGTCTCCTCAGACTTTGTGAGGCCAGACTTTGTAATCGTCACAACATGACCACTGTCAGAAACCCAATCTCCTTCGATGCTCGAAAAATCTCCCTTTCGAATAGCCTCCACATCCATAGCTGGTGTTTTAGCCTCCGATGAGGAACTCTTACTTTGAGAACTAGAGCTTGAAGATGACTCAGAAGCTTTAGAACTTGATTGTTTAGACTTGTCTGAAGAAGACGTCTGGCTGTTAGATGAAGCTACTGCGAGGGATGGTGTCTTTTGAGTTTGTGAGTTGTGAGAATGCCAGGCAAAGATGGCTCCACCACCTAGAAGCGTCATACAAGAAATTGCAAGGACTGACGCTGCGACCTTATGAGTCACCACAAATTGACTTAAGCTTTCCCAAAAGCCCTTTTTAGATGCTGGCAACAAGGCTTCAACTTCTGCTCGATTGGCCAAGAGACTACCATTTTGTATCGCCTCGTCAACCTCTGTCAGCTTTGGGCGACGTCCATAAATCTTCATAAAATAGGTTAACCATTCTTCTGCTTTCATTGCATCTCCTTTTTGAAGCGTAATAGTTCCATTGTAGCATAAATTAGGGATTCGTGTTGACTTGGTGGAAAAGAAAAAAACTGCAAGCAAGTCGCTGCAGTTAGTGTATAAACTTGATCCTTATTTCTGACTAATTCCAAGTTTTCTAAGATAAGTATAGCCTAAATAGAAAAAGAAAAAGGCTAAAAGAATAAAGGCACCCATGACAAGTTTAGTCCCGCCTAATTGATAAATAACGTAAACAAAAGTATTAATCTTGAGCTGACCGCCCGTTTTTTCCAATTGCGAAAGGCTCTGTGAGTAACTATAACCAAGCCAAATAGCAACTAACCCGATTAACGGATAAATAATGACACCCAAAATCGAATTCTTTTTTAACAAATTATCTAACATACATCCCCCAATTTTTTTATTGCTATAGCAATAGCTTACCAAAGATTGCCTAGAAAATCAAAGTGCCTCCCATTGCATAAAAATCAAAAGGAACCGAGCCAAAAGGGAATTGCCCATCTCAGATAAGAAGGTTTCATCCGTCCTAATATAGAAGTATTCAATTAGCCTTGCTACTGAGCAGATAACAAATATAATTGAACAACTTAAAATAGGTTTCTTTATTAGTTGATTTAACATATCTTCCTTTCAAATAAGTCTTTTATAAAAGTTAATTTCAATATTTCACTCAGTCCAATTCCTTCTCTAGTTCTTTTAGAAAGGTGATTAAAAATTGATGGCGACTTTCTGCCATTTGTTTGGCAGTCTCCGTGTTCATTTCATCTTTTAAGAGGAGCAACTTGTCGTGGAAATGTTGGACGGTATCAGTAAGGGGTCTCCCTTTGTGGCCACCATAGGAAAAAGTTCGCGCAATTCCTACAGCTCCTATCGCATCCAGGCGGTCTGCATCCTGGACAATCTTGCCTTCTAACGTTTCTGGTTGTTTACCGCGATTATTGCTGAAAGAAACAGCATTGATAACCCGACAAATCTGGTCGAGTTGCTTTTTAGGAGCACCAATCTCTTCTAGAAACATGCGAGCATTCGCATTATTCTCTGTATGAAACAATTTATAATCATCAGCATCGTGAAGAAGAGCTGACAAGCCCACTATCTCTAGATCACATAGACCTTCTGCTTGTGCAATTCTCATAGCATTGGTATAGACGCGAAGGGTATGCGCCACATCATGACCATCCGATCGATCAGCAAATAAGGTTTTAACATACTGCTTAGCAGCAAGAATTCGTTCTTCAATCATATTCCTTGTCCTTTGAATAATCTGTGTACAGTTCTATCTATTCATTTGAGCTAGTTATGGAGAGGGGGAGTTTATTAAAAACTACCTCTCAGCGATTACTACTTCTTCTTTTGTGGAAAAAGGGGCAGGCCGAGCTTGGCAATCTTTTCAGCTGGGGTCTTCATGCCATCCTTGACCCATTTGGAAATCACTGAGACAATAGCTGAGCTCCAGAAGGAATTGAGGTAACTGCCAGCACCGTTTGATGAGCTCCCATTTCGTTTTTCTAAAAAATCATAAACCGCCTTGGTCAATACCTGCTCAAAATTGTAATCAATGGCAAGACTGATGACTTTGGCTTCTTTTTTGACTTCCTTAAGGAGATAAACCCAGACTTGGTAAAGATCCGTCTTGAGATTATAGCCGTCCAAGGACTTAGTAATCTTTGCAATGCTAGACTCAAAAATAGATTTCAAAATCTCTTCCTTAGAACCATAATTGCGATAAAAGGCAGCACGAGATACACCCGCACGCTCAACCAGTTCCGATATGGTAATCTTTTTCAAGTCTTTTTTCTCCAACAATTGCAGGAGAGAAATTTCGATGGATTCTCGTGTAATTGCTTTGTTTTCTTGGTTAAATCGTTTGAGATTTTCCAAGGATTTCTCTGAGATTTTTCTTTCTGCCATAACATTCACTTTCTATCTGTCACACCTGATGAGATCTGCTTTGATAGCAATGCACTTCATGATAAAATTGTAAAAGAAGACAAATAACTTGTCAATGTACATTATGCAGATATGAGGTGTAACCTATGAAATGGAAAATTATTGCGGATTCAGGCTGTGACTACCGTTCTTTGGACAATCTCGCATCAGACACGGAGTTTGTCAGAGTTCCTTTGACTATCCAAGTGGGCGAAACCATCTACAGAGATGATGCTCAACTCAATATTGATCAAATGATGGAGGAGATGTATGCGACTACGACTGATTCTAAGTCTGCCTGTCCGAGTCCTGATGATTATATGAAATCCTTTGAAGGAGCGGACAATATCGTCGTCGTGACAATCACTGGAACCCTTTCTGGTAGCTACAATAGTGCTGAAATCGCTAAGAAAATTTATCTGGAAGAGCATCCTGATACTAAGATTCACGTGATTGATAGCCTGTCAGCTGGTGGCGAGGTCGACCTTATCGTTCGTAAACTCAATCACTTAGTCGCTGAAGGCCTTGATTTTGACCAAGTCGTTGATGGCATCACAGCTTATCAAGCCAAGACTAAGTTGCTCTTTGTTTTAGCAAAAGTTGATAATTTGGTGAAGAATGGTCGTCTAAGTAAACTAGTTGGCACCGTTGTTGGACTCCTCAATATCCGTATGGTCGGTGAAGCTAGTAAGACAGGTACTCTTGAGTTGCTTCAAAAAGCCAGAGGTCAAAAGAAAGCCATCAAAGCTGCTTTTGATGAACTCCTCAAGGCTGGTTATGCTGGAGGCCACATTACGATTGCCCACCGCAACAATGAAAAATTTATCGAGCAATTCTCTGAATTGGTTCGTGAAAAATTTTCCCAAGCAAGCATCGAAGTCCTTCCGACTTCTGGACTCTGCAGTTTTTATGCCGAAGAAGGCGGACTCCTCATGGGGTATGAAATTTAGGAAGACATTGAAAAGAGGCTGGACTACATGTTCGGTCTTTTAAAAATCAAATGATGTTATCAGATAATCAGTAGAATAGGATTTTAAAACTAAAAATTCTTTCTTGACAACCCAACGTAATCGCTTTCATTATCCCCATCATTTATGCTAAGATGGAAGGGACGCATTCGTGTCATATTTCTTATAAATTTAGATATCCTTATTAACATTAAACACGGAGATGCTTTATGAAACAGAAACAGTCACATTTTCTAATCCCTGGAATCCTTCTTCTAGGGATCGTTTTGCGGGCCCCGTTCACAACCATGTCCACTGTCTTATCAGACATTGCTTCTGGTCTAGGCGTTGAAGTCAGTTTTCTCGGTCTCTTGACAAGTCTGCCACTCTTAACCTTTGCGATCTTCTCACCTTTTGCAGCTAGCTGGGCCAAACGCTTTGGAATTGAGCGACTCTTTCTCGCAGTTCTGATTGTCATGACACTTGGTTCTGCCTTGCGTACTGTCAACCTTCCCCTCCTTTATGTGGGAACACTTTTAGTCGGAGCTGGGATTGCCTTTATCAACGTCCTTCTCCCAAGCCTAATTCAGGCTAATGAGCCAAATCAGTTAGGATTCTTGACCACACTCTACATTACAGCCATGGGCTTGTCCACAGCCATAGCTTCATCAGTTGCCGTTCCAATCACTAAGGCAACCTCATGGCAAGGCTTGGTCTGGATATTGACAGCAGTCTGTGCCCTGGCTCTTGTAGTTTGGCTTCCTAATGTCCGTTACAATCATTACTTAGAACAAGAAACTTCTACCAGCGAAAATTCATGCAGCTGGTATAAGAGTGGCAAGATCTGGGCCATCATGATTTTCGGTGGATTACAATCACTCTTCTTCTATACCACTATCACTTGGCTTCCAACCATGGCCACTCAAGCCGGTGTCGGCGAGGCCAATACCGGAATTCTAGCTTCCGTTTTCACACTGACGAGTATTCCATTCTCTATGATCGTTCCTAGCCTAATCACTAAACTTTCTGATCGTAATCGCCATGTGATGCTAGTGGCTACCGTCCTAGCAGGACTCATCGGAGTTGCCATGCTTCTATTCAATACAGACAGCTTTGTGTATTGGTTAGTCCTTAACCTCTTAATCGGAAGTTCTGCTAGTGTCCTATTCCCTTACATGATGGTAGTCTTTTCAATGAAGGCCAGCTCCCCTGAAAAAACAGCCCAACTATCTGGGTTAGCCCAAACCGGAGGCTATATCTTTGCAGCCCTTGGTCCAGTCTTGTTTGGTTCAAGCCAACAACTCTTTAACTCTTGGACCCCTGCTGTTTTAATTCTTCTCGTCTTGACCCTAATCATGGGAATAGCCCTTTACAAAGTTGAAAAAACAGACCTTATTTTGTAAGTGAAGAACTAATATAAGAAAATGCCCCACAAGTTATAACTTGTGGGGTGTTATTTGTGTGTGGCAAATGAATAAATGATTTAGTAAAAGCTTATTCTATTTTCATTTAGAAAGTAGCTAGGGCTAAGCATTAGAGTTTTACTCATGTACAACTTTAATCTTTCTTTTATTCGTGATGAGATAACTCAAAAAACTGATAATGGCGTGGACAGATTATAATGGGGAAAAGCTTTCATTAACTTGTACAAAATTTTGAGTTTGAATTCCTCCTACAAACTGTCTGTTTAACTTGTTGTAAACAAAAAAGAATAATTGTAAAATCACATAAAGAGAACACCAACAAAAAATCATCTGTTGGTGTTCTCTTCATTTTTAGATTTCTGAACAAAACTCTTGTCCATGGATCAGTAGGTACCCTTTATCTCTTTTTTCATGAACATTATTTTATAAACAGCAGATTACATTCTTAATATATATGGAAATATACAACTGTTCTATATCAACTTATATTCATACCGCTCTTCATCTACTTTCTGAAATCCCAAAGCCAAAAACATTCTTTGACTTTGAGTATTAAAAGGATATATTTGTGCAGAGACCTTTACCTTATTTTGTTCTTTCGCCAGATGTATCATTTCAGAAACACATCGTCTTCCGATATGTAAATTCTGATACTCTTTGCTGATAACTATAGAAAGTTCCGAGTTATCTAGGAGTGTCACATCTCCAACTAACACTCCTTCATATTGGATATAATAGCAAGAACCATGTGAAGTTAGGTAATCATACATTTTATGAAGTTTTGTTAGATTGTAAATCTGATCAGTATTATCTACTTGTTTGCAAACCTCACTATCTTGATACCAAAGAAGGGAGATGTCATCATTTCTATAATAAGGAATAAGCGTTATCTGATCGTCTACTATTCTATTCATCTTTATTTTTCCTTATTTCTTCTTTAAAAAAGGCTCAACCAAATCAACCCAATCTTGAGGCAGATAAGCTGATAAATAGCCATGATGATAGCCCTTTGCTTCATACAAAATCGTATTTGGATGTAGCTGCTGAAATAATTTCGCCGATGCTTTCACACAGTTTAATTCTTTTTCACCATAGATATACAAAACCTGAGCTTTGCTAGCAGAAATCCTATCTTTCAGTTTGTAACGCCCCATATAGTCTTTGTAAATGGTCACCATTGTTTTGACAGGCGTCCTTGGCAGATCCTCCAAATAATAAGCTTTTATTTCCTCTGGATAAGCCAGTTTAGGATAGAGTTTGTTCATCATGCTTAACTGAAGTTTACAAGAGAATTTATTGAACATCAATTTACCAAATAGAGACACTAGAAAGATGCTGATTTTAGCTAACCTTGGTTGAGGAATACAGAGGCTTCCGTCTATGATGGCCTTCTCAGCAATTTCACTGTCTAAAGACAAAAGCTCCATGGCAATTTGACCACCAAGTGAAACACCACCGATTGCTAACAATTTCCCACCACAGTTTGCTTTGATATAGTCTAGAATCTCCAAAGCAGAATCTTCAGTAGAAACATAATCAAGTTGATATTCCTCGCCGTGGCCATTCAAAGTGGGTAGAATAACACGGTATTCTTCTGACAAGATTCGTGCTTGACGAAGATAATTCCACCAAGAACTGCCACCACCATGTATCAGTAAGATAGAAGGCAAATTCTTATCCCCAAATTCATGGAATTTCATGTTTAGACTCCTTACTTTAGGACTTTCACTTGCTAAATCCTTGTTTAATCAGCTCGTAGAAGCAAAGCTACACACTCCACGTGTCCTGCTTCATGTAATTGAACACTAGTTTCCTTGAACTCTTTGGTATATTTTTGGCTCATTTGGACATCTCCTTTGGTTAGATACTATTCTACCAAAACGTGTCCATAAAATCATACTAACATCAGTTCACTTACTTTGACAAAGTGGAGGTATCTATCCTCAAGACCCTCAATGCATTCCATACTGCTAGTAGCGTTACACCAACATCTGCAAAGATGGCCTCCCACATATTAGAAATTCCCAATCCACTTAGAACCAAGAAAATTAGTTTAACTACAATAGCCAAGGTCATGTTTTGTTGGGCTATTCTGACTGTCTTTTTTGCCAGTCGAATGACTTGAGGAAGTTTTCCAAGGTCATCATCCATCAGTACAACATCTGCTGATTCAATGGCTGCGTCCGAACCTAGCCCTCCCATAGCAATACCAACATCTGCCCTAGCAAGAACCGGTGCATCATTCACCCCATCTCCAACAAAGGCAACAGCCTGCTGAGACTGAGTCAGAATTTCCTCAAATGTACTCACCTTATCCTGAGGCAAGCAATCTCCAAATGCATCATTAAAGGCAAATTGCTGTGCAAATTCATCAACCACTGCCTGACGATCGCCTGAAAGGAGAACCGTCTTTTTAATTCCGACTGCCTGTAAATCCTTCAAGGCCTCGATGCTCGTCTCCTTCACTTGGTCTGTGATAAGGAAATAGCCTAGAAAATGACTGTCCTCTGCCAAATAGAGAACTGTTCCTGTGCTGCCAATAGCTGGATAAGCAATCCCTTGAACTTCCATTAATCTAGCATTCCCAAGATAGAGCTGTCTGCCATCTACCCTACCGGACATGCCCTGCCCTGGTAGCTCGGTAATCTGACTCACCCTATTCTCGTCCACTTCCTGTCCATAGGCTGTTCGAATAGAGTTTGCGATTGGATGATTGGAATAGCTTTCCAGATGGGCAGCGAGGTACAGAATATCATCCTCGACACCTTCTGCGTTGACAACGGTATCCACCGCAAAGATACCTTTTGTAATTGTCCCCGTCTTATCAAATACGACCGTATCCAACTTGGCAAGAGCCTCTAAATAATTCCCACCTTTCACTAAGACACCTAATTTAGATGCTCCCCCTAGCCCGCCAAAGAAACTCATTGGTACCGAAACCGCAAGAGCACAAGGGCAAGAAATGACTAAAAAGGTAAGTGCCCGATAAAGCCAAGTCGACCACTCCCCTAAACCAAGCAAGGGAGGCAGGCTTGCAAGCAGAAAAGCGATTCCGACAACCACTGGTGTATACACACGCGAAAAACGTGTGATCATCCGTTCCGTCTCCGCTTTTTTATTGCTTGCATTTTCAACTAATTCCAAAATTTTGTTGACCGTTGATTGCGAAAAAGTCTTACTCACTTCAATTACCAATGGACTAGTCAAATTGATCACACCACTTGTAATGTCCTCACCAACGCCAATTTCCCTAGGCAGTGATTCTCCTGTCAAGGCTGACGTATCCAGAATAGAACGACCTTCTCTGACCAGACCATCTAGGGGCACCTTCTCCCCAGGCTTAACTAAAATATGGTCCGCAACCCTTACTGTTTCAGGGTCTACTTGAACGGTTTCTCCCCCCTCTAGTCTCCAAGCCTTATCCGACCGAATATCCATCAATCGTGCAATGGACTGACGAGATTGAGAGGTGGCCTTATCTTGGAAATACTCCCCAATCTGATAAAAAAGCATGACGGCTACTGCCTCTGGAAATTCTCCCAAGAGAAAGGCTCCTAAGGTCGCGATACTCATCAAAAAGTTTTCATCAAAAAGATTACCACGTTGAATATTTTGAACCATCTTGATAAGAACCTTATGGCCGATAATGATATATAGGGTCAGATAATAGACCAGACGAATCCAGAAATACTCCTCTGGCAGGAAAAAGCCGAAGGCAAATAGAATCATAACAGCAAGTAGCAGCTCTTTCGCCCAATCTCGTTTTTCTGGAAGTGCCTCTTCCTTTTTCTCACTGATAACTTCGATTCCAGGTTCAATAGCATCCACCAAGTCAATAATTTCCTTATCTATCCCATCTTCGCTTTTTGTTTCCAAAATCAGCTTTTGAGCTATCAGATTGACAGTGGCAGATTCTACCTGCTCCAATTGATTGACAGCACGTTCAATCTTAGCAGCACAATTGCCACAGTCAATTCCTCGAAGTTCATACTCTTTCTTCATGTTTTTCCTCTTTCAAATGTTTCAGTGTCAAAGACAAGACTGCTGCGACATGATCGTCCGCAAGTTCATAATAGGTCATCCTTCCTTTTTTCTCCCCCTTGACCAATTGGCAGTCCCGCAGATAGCGTAGTTGGTGAGAAATAGCAGACTTGGTCATCTGTAACGCAATCGCTAAGTCTCCGACACAAATTGGATTTTGCCGTACTGCTTGTAAAATCCGCAAACGAGTTGGGTCAGAAATCGCCTTAAAAAAATTGGACATATTTAGCAATGTAACGGTATCAAACTCCGTCTCATGGACCCCTTGAATTAAATCTGGATTACAAGCTGTTAAACACTGTGACATATTTTCTATTCCTCCTATACTAAAGTTGTATCAAGTAACATCATGATTAGAAATCCGGCCATAACCCCACTTGTCGCAATATCGGTATTCTTGTGCTCTTGAGCACCTGGCACAAGTTCTTCCACTGCAACATAAATCATGGCTCCCGCCGCAAATAAGAGAGCATAAGGTAGTAGCTGGGTCATAGACATAACAGCATAGGCCCCTAAAACAGCTGCAATCGACTCAACAATCGCTGACATGGCGCCATAGTAGAAAGCTGATTTCCTACTTCGCCCTTCTACCCGTAGTGGCAAGGACAAGGCAGAGCCTTCTCGAATATTTTGGATGCCAATTCCCAAGGCCAATCCAAGGGCACTCATTCACGTAAAGGAAAGTCTAGTTGCGAGATTTGCCACACTAGCAAATGCCACACCAACTGCTAAGCCCTCTGGTATATTATGAAACACTACCGCCAGATAAAGCAGCATGGTCTTTGATAAGGGTCTTTTGGGATTCAAAATCCCTTCCTTATCACTCATCTGATGATTCAAATGTAGGTCGGGAACCAAATAATTAATAAAGCGGATAAATAAGCCCCCGACAATAGAACCAACAGCCGTCGTCAACCAGTAAAATCTGTTCGTAGCTATTGACTGGCTATAGTCAAAAGAAGGGACAAGCAAAGGCCAGACTGCCGCTGCCGTCATAATGCCCGCTGCCAAGCCCATCATCATATCCATGAATTTTTGATGAATGGTTTTGACAAAAAAGACCAAACTAGCACCGATAAGGGTACAAAACCAGTTGAATAAGCCAGCTAATAAAGCTTGCATTACTGGTGATAGAGAAGAAAAATTACATCTCATACCTCAATAATCGATGATTCAGTTGAACAACCACTCAACTATTATCATTATAGTTGAACACTCGCTCAATTGTCAAGGAAGAAAGTAAAAAAGCTATGAGAAATCCCCATAACTTTGTAAATTATTGAAGCAATCTCGTGTTCTTAGAGAATATCACAATGCCATAAAAAGCCCAAAGGACTATTTGGAATTATCATATCATATAACGCTTCGACACAATTTAACGATTACTATATTGAGAAACAAACTTTACTCCTCAAGAAAGTTAGATGTTCCCAATGCTATCCGTAAGAGTACTTAAAACCTTGAAACATACTGATTTCAAGGTTTTTATAACGTGTTATTGTATCACCTAATTTCTACTGATTTCCATAGATCAAACCTTTCGTGATTTTTTCATATAGGTGGGTACGTTTCTATTCCCTCAAACTCCTTGTCAATGGAAATAAAAACGTACCCACAGTGTAAATGGAAATAGAATTTGAGAATTCCTAACTATCACTTCCACTCACTCCAAAAATTACTTACTCTAATACTTCCCCACCATAAAGCAAAAAGCCTTGCAATCAAGGCTTTTCATTATCCCTTTCGTTCAAAGGTTCTAGGCTTTTACGAGCAAAGCTACACACTCCACGTGGTGCGTTTGCGGGAGTTCAAAGCTCCAGTGGAGCTTTGAAGCATCTCGCCTTGAAATATAAAAGCGAGATGTTTAACTGCGTTTTACCAATAGACTTACACACTCGGCGGTTCGCTGTTACCGTATCGTTTCGTCGTAAACTCCTTACTCTACGACAGCTATGCCCCAGGGCACCTTCTCGACCTTCAATCTCACCTTGTCGCATGGGCGGAGCATCTACTTCTACTTCGCTGAAGTCTCAGCTCGTACAAGTAGTGATACCGCCTCAACATGATGCGTCTGTGGAAAAAGATCAACCGGCTGGACTTTCTTCAATTCATAACCCAACTCTTGATAGCGTTTGATATCACGCGCCATTGTTGCTGGGTTACATGAGACGTAGGTAATCTTTTCAGGTTGCATGGCAACACTGGCTTTAATAAAGCTTTCTGTCAAGCCCTTGCGTGGTGGGTCCACAATGATAACGTCTGGTTTGATGCCATCCTTGCTCCACTTGGCCATGGCATTTTCGGCTGAGTCCGCCACATAGTGGGCGTTAGTAATGCCGTTGCGTTCTGCATTTTTCTTAGCATCTTCGACGGCTGTTTCGATGACTTCAACGCCATAGACTTCCTTGACCTGTTTGGCGAACGACAAACCGATTGTCCCGATTCCTGAATAGGCATCAATAACAATGCTGTCGCTGTTTAGGTCTGAGAAGTCAATGGCTGTTTGATAGAGTTTCTCAGCCATTTCGGTGTTAACCTGATAGAAAGACTGGGCAGAAATCTCATAGTCATTACCCAACATACTGTCTGTGATGGTGTCTTGACCATAAAGGGTGCGGAACTCCTTGCCAAAGATGGCGTTAGTGTTCTTATCGTTGATGTTTTGGATGATAGAAACAACATTTGGGAAGGCTTCCGTAATCTTAGCAATGACTTGGTCAATACGGAAAATTTTTGGTCTAGTCGTTACAAAGACCAGCATCATCTGACCTGAATAGTGGCCACGACGAACCACCAAATGACGAATTAACCCTGTCTGCTCCTTCTCATCATAAGGTTTGAGGTCATAGCGGCGAAGAAGATCACGGACAAAGACAATGAGTTTATCAATTTCCTTGTCTTGGATGAGGAAATCTTCAATTGGAATCAAGTCGTGAGAATTCTTGCGGTAGAAACCTGTTTCAAGCTGACCTTTAACACGGCGAACGGGCACTTGCGCCTTATTACGGTAGGCGTAAGGCGTCTCCATCCCCAATGTTTCAGCGACCTCTACATCTGAGATACCTGCTGTCTTATAGAGGTTGTCCACAACTTGTTTACGCTTGAACTTAAGCTGCTCCTCGTAATTCATATGCCCAAAATCAGCAATCCCTGAACGGAGGTAGGTCGCATCAATATCCTGATTACGATTTGGTGAAAGGGTCACATACTCCTCAACCTTACCAAAGCCGATATTTTTCTTGAGCTTAAGCACGCGCATCTTGATGACTTCACCTGGGAGGGCATTATCTACGAAAAAGACAAAGCCGTCCACCTTGGCAACGCCTGCTCCTTCATGTGTCAAATCGACAATTTCAACTTCTACAATAGCGTTTTTATTTAACATAATTCAACTTTCTTTACTCTTATAGGGCTTTAGAGTTGCCTAAAAAGCCACTTGCTACCCTCCATTATAGCACATATAAATTAAATTTATGGCTGGCTATAAATAATATAGATTTTTCAGAAAAGTCAAACAGTGCTATCATAGATACATGACAAAAAAATACACGACTCAGCCACTGGGCTGGCTGTCGTTTCTATATAAGGAGAATAATCATGCCAGATATTACCATTCATACAATCGAAACTGCACCAGAAGAAGTTAAAGACGTCCTTCAAACAGTCAAAGATGCTAATGGGGGATTCATTCCAAACTTGATTGGTCTCCTTGCTAATGCGCCAACTGCGCTTGAAACTTACCGTACTGTCGGTGAAATCAACCGTCGCAATTCATTGACACCAACTGAACGTGAGGTTGTTCAAATTACAGCCGCTGTTACTAACGGATGTGCTTTCTGTGTGGCAGGTCACACAGCCTTTTCAATCAAGCAAATCCAAATGACGCCTCAACTTTTGGAAGCCCTTCGTAACCGAACACCAATCGAAGACGATCCAAAACTTGATACCCTTGCTAAATTCACTATTGCCGTGATTAATACCAAAGGTGCTGTTGGTGACGAAGCCTACAATGACTTCTTGGAAGCTGGCTACACTGCACAAAATGCCCTTGACGTTATCTTGGGTGTCAGCCTTGCTAGCTTGTGTAACTACGCTAACAATCTCGCACAAACACCGATTAACCCTGAACTTCAAGAATTCGCTTAATGCAAAGATAAACTGATAAAGATAAACTAGAGGAGGATCTAAGCCTATGTCACATTTTTCAAAAGAATTCATTACTTGGTTGGACACCAACGCTGACCATATCGACCAAGAGTCTGGACCAATTGCGGACCAGCTTCTTGAAAAAATCGCTGAAAACGATGTCTTTAAAATCGGCGTACCTGCTGAGTTTGATGGCCTAGGTGGTGGACCTACTCAAGTTGTTGATGTGCTTAATGAATTGGCACAACATTCTTTGACAGCTTCTTTCATTTCTTGGGGGCACCGTACCTTCATCGACTATATCTTGGCTAGTGACAATGCTTACCCTCGTGAAACCTGGTTGAAAGAATTGTATACCGGTGAGCGTGCTGGTGGAACTGGCTTGTCAAATGCTGTCAAATTCTTGTCTGATATTGAAGAATTGAATGTGACCCTCAGTCAAGAAGGTGATGACTATTACCTCGATGGTCGTTTACCTTGGGTGACTAATCTTCGTTCAGATAAATTCGCTGCTCTCTTTGCAGCTGACTTTAAGGACGGTAGCCAACCTTGGATTATTACTATTCCATCTGAAGCTGAAGGTCTGAGCCGTTCTGAAGATTTGGAATTTGTTTCCCTTCAAGGGGCTAACACTGCTTCTCTTACTTTCGATCATGTTAAACTCGATCCTAATTGGGTCCTTTCAAAAAATGGTACTGACTACATTGCCAAAACACGTCCAAACTTCCTTGGCTTCCAATTCGGTCTCGCCTTTGGTTTGGCCCAACGTTCTCTTGACGAGGTTGAAGCTAGTCTAAACAGTAACCGCAGTGTTCTCCGTGGCGAATTTGAAGCTACACGTGACAACCTTCTAGCTATTCAAGACCAACTCTTTAAAGGGCTTAATGATGCTAACTACTTTATCGAAAGACCACGTGAACTTTTCCAATTGCGTATCGATATTGTCGATGTCGTAGCCAGCAGCCTACTCCTCGAACTTCAGGCTAGTGGTGGTCGTGGCTATTTGAAAGAATCTGAGTCAAGCTTTATCCGTCGTTGGAATGAAGGCGTCTTCCTTCCAATTGTATCTCCGAGTGCGGTACAGCTTCGTCACATTCTTGCAGCTAGCTAGAAAGACTGTGGACCAATGAAGGTATTTCTCAATAAAATTCCCTTGGCCCTATCTAGTCTGGTACTTGCCCTCTTTAGTTTATCCAATCAAATAAGTCAACTTACCCTGATTGCTCAGGGTATTTGGCTTGTAGCCGTTTTTGGCTTTTTCCTAGTGCTAGGACGCCTAATCATCGGCTATAGACAAACTCAAGAAGATTTGCACAATCCAGTCATAGCTTCGGCCTTCCCTAGCTTCTTTATGGCTGCCTTTCTCTTTGTCAGTCGTCTTCCGCTGGATCAACTTGGCTTAAGTGTGGCTTGGATTGGGCTCCTTGGACTATATATTGCCTATATCATCTTTTTCAGTCTGCGTTTTCTCCGCCCTCTAGCCTTAGATCAAGTCTATCCAAGCTGGTTCGTGGTTTATGTAGGCCCTGCGATTAGTCTTGTAACCGTCCCAGATGCTATTCCGAACAGTATCAAGGGGCTTATACTAGGGCTAACGGGACTGACGACTCTGGTCCTCTTTCCACTTATTTTATGGAGAATGAAACAGATAGCCATTCCTAAACTATATCAGCCTATACTTGCCATTTTAGCAGCACCTCTGGCCCTTCTCATTACGAGCTCAATTAAGAGTGGTCAAAGACCTGAAACTATCCTCTTAGTCGGCCTGCTTGTCTTCTCCCAAGTTTTCTTTTTCTTCGCCTTGGGACTCTTTGCCAAGCTTGTCAAAAAAGGTTTTATCCCACTCTTTGCAGCTTTTAGCTTCCCCTTGGTTAACAGCGCCAATGCTTTCAAGGCAGCTACCACTAGCCTTAAGCTCATGAATCCGATGACCCATCTGATTTATCTAGCCGAGCTCTTACCAGTTCTTGCCATTATGGTATATTTGCTCTATCATTTTCTGAAGCTTTTGTATCATGCTCTTATAGCGGACGCACACTAAAAACAAGCCTGTTCACACTGAACAAGCTTGTTTTTTTCTTATCTAAATCCTAATTTCTTTAACTTAGCCTGGTAACTGTCAAAATCAATTTCAATACCTTGACCGCCGTAGAGGTCATAGTTATCTACCCAATCACCATCTGATGGAATGGTTTGAGAACTGATACCATTTTTGAAACTACCGGCATTTGAAAGACCCAAATCCAACATTTCTGTCATGCTCATATTGGTTGAGGTCAGAGAGTAAACCTTCCCTAAAGCCTCAGGTCCCTTGAAAAGACTAAGCGGATTTTTAACTTGCTTCATCATAGCTTGAATGACTTGTTGTTGACGCTTGGTACGGCCATAATCCCCTTCATCATCCTTACGAAAACGGGCATAGTTCAGAAGGGTGCGCCCATCCATATTTTGTTCACCAATTTTGATGGTTTGATTTGGCACATGACCATTCTTGTCCATTCTCAAATCATCTGGAACTTTGACTGAGGACACTTTTTTACCATCAACAGTGGAGAATTTGGCATTGATTTCCACACCATTCGGAAATAAGGTATCAATCCCCGTCGCAAAGGTCTCAAAGTCAACCATAGCGTAATACTTAATATCTATGTCAAAATTCCGCTTGAGCGTCTCACGTATGAGTTCTGCCCCTTGATGGTTATTTTGCTCACCAATATTGAAGGCTGAATTGAGTTTCAAGTCTTGAGAATACTCTGATTCTGAAGCGCCTTTAATATTAACCAAGGTATCACGCATAAAGCTGACCATCTTGATTTTACCTTCCTTATTGCCCACATTGATGACCATGATGGAGTCCGTTCTAGCATCTGTAGATTCCTGACTCACACGTTGGTCCGAACCAAGGATAAGGATATTAACCCCATCTCTAGTATCCTTGCCGTTAAAGGTCTCAACTAAGGCAGGCTGGTAGGATTTACCGTTATTTCCGGCCGCAGATAGGTCTGTCCCCTTGTAAAATTGATAGGCCATAGCCAGCACCAAAAAGACAACACCAAGACTTAAGCAACTAAGCACTAGCTTAACGACTTTCTTGAGTCTTCGCTTTTTCTTTGGTCGCTTCTTCTTAGCTGGTTGAGGGCTTGGTTTAGAAGCAGTTTTTGAGATAGGACGTCCTTTTTTAGGAACTTTTTTTCGCTCAGGTCTGCTTTGAGGGGCCTCCTCTCGATAAATGGGGAGTCCTTCGTCTGTCAGCTGATGAACATTCTCATAATCAGGCTCCCGATAGCTTTCCCGACGATTGTCATAAGGCTGTCGCCAAGCGGCTTGATAGTCATCCTCTCTTTGCTCCTGATACCTTCCATAGGAACGCTCCGCTTCATAAGCATCCAACTTACTTTGCAGATAATTGAATTCCGAAGCCTGCTGCCCATTGAGGTAAGCAAGATTTTTTAAAAGATAGCTGTAACGTAACCGTTCATGATGCGTAAACGGCCCATTGTTAGATTTGGTCATAAGATTTCCCTTTAAATTTCATATACCTGGTAAGCACCCAAGATTTTATATCCAATTCCAACTGCAGTTAACTCTTCAAGAGCAAACTGAGCCAACTTCTTCTTTGTATAATCACAATCAATGATAAAGAAATATTCGCCAAGCACAGTCTTCAAAGGACGACTTTCAATCTTAGTCAAGTCAATGCCTCGCCAAGCAAAGGTAGACAGGGCTTTATAAAGCGCACCCGGCATATTGTCAGGCAAGGTCAAGGCCAGCGTTAATTTACAATCAATCTGATGAAGAGGAATCTCAGGAACAGAGTTTCCAAGCACCCAAAAACGGGTATAATTCTTCTCAATTTCTTGGATATCCTTGGCTAAAATTTCAAGACCATATTCCTCAGCAGCAGCACTAGGTGCGATGGCTGCATAAGGTTGATCAGGATTTTCAGCGACAAAGCGAGCGGCAAAGGCTGTACTGGCTGTTGTTTCAATCTTAGCCTTGGGAAAGTGCTGTTTAATGTACTTCTTCCCTTGAGCAATTGCCTGAGGGTGTGAAAAGATTTTCTCAATCTTCTCATGATGCTTAGTCGCCATCAACTGCTGCTTGATGGGCTGAACAATCTCTGCCACAGCACGAATATCGGCCTGATGGAAAAGATAGTCTAAACTCTCATGAACAGAGCCCTCAATGGAATTTTCCACCGGAATGACCGCGTAATCCACACGTCCCTCTTCATAAGACTTGATAACCTCAGTAATGGTGCCTAATGAAACCAATTCTGCCTCAGGAAAAGCCTTTAAGGCTGCATTATGTGTAAACGACCCACTTGGGCCCAAATAACCTACATACATTTGATAAACCTTGCTACTTCTTCTGGCGTTCGGTTATCAACTGTGACAACCAAATCTGCTAAATCTTGATAGAGTGCCATTCGACCGTCGTAAATAGCCTTAAAATCCTCTTTTGAATGATTGAGAAAGAGGGGGCGTTGATTTTTGGTATCCTTTTCAATGCGATCATAAACCACATCGAAAGAAGCATGGAGCCAAACGTTATGTTTCCGATTCTTCATCAAGAGCTGACGATTATGCTCCGTTACAACGACACCACCTCCAGTAGAGATGATGACATCATCTCCCTCTTGGAGAAGTTCTTCCAAAGTCTCAGACTCAATCTGACGAAAGGCTGCCTCACCTTCTTTGGCGAAAAAATCAGCAATGGACATGCCGATTTTTTCTTCGATGACCTGATCCATATCTACAAAACGGCCATCCAAGTAAGGAGCGACAGAACTCTTTCCAACCCCCATAAAGCCCAATAGAACCTTAGCCATGAATCAATCCTTCCAAATCACTAAAGAAGCTCGGGTAGCTAGTATTGATAGCTTCTGCACGTTGCAAATCAACTTCACCATCTTGTACCAAGAGAGCCGCAATGGCTGTCATCATACCGATACGGTGGTCACCAAATGTATTGATCTCTGCCCCATGAAGAGCTGTCTTACCAGAAATAATCATCCCATCTTCAGTTGGAACAATATCAGCACCCATAGCATTCAAGGCATCAGCTACCACCTGAATACGGTCTGTTTCTTTGACCTTGAGTTCTTCAGCATCACGAATCACTGTCTTGCCTTGGGCTTGTGTCGCCAAGAGTGTGATAATAGGAAGTTCGTCAATCAAACGTGGAATAATATCCCCGCCAATCTCAGTTCCTTTAAGTTCGGAAGTTTCAACAGTAATGGTCGCAGATTTAGCAACCTGGTCAATATCTGAAAGGGTTATCTTACCACCCATATCTTTGATAACATCGATAATACCAGTACGAGTTTCATTGATGCCGACATTTTCCAAGACAATCTTAGAGTTAGGCACCACGAGTCCAGCTACCAACCAAAAGGCCGCTGAAGAAATGTCCCCTGGAACCACAACTTCTTGAGCAGTAAAGCTTTGGCCACCAGAGATACGGATCTCCTTACCATCTACCTGAAGCTGACCACCAAACTGCTGAATCATATCTTCTGTATGATTACGTGTTTTTTCCTTTTCAATAATGACAGATTCACCATCAGCTTGAAGGGCTGCAAAAATAAGGGCAGACTTAACCTGAGCAGAGGCCACTGGCAATTGGTAATGAATGGGGTTAAGGGACTTGCTGCCGTGCATTTTCAATGGTGGCAGATCACGATCCGTTTGACCTGATACTTCTACTCCCATCTGACGTAAAGGAATAGTGACAC
The DNA here is from genome assembly GCF_030284685.1 of Streptococcus raffinosi. Taxonomy (NCBI): domain Bacteria; kingdom Bacillati; phylum Bacillota; class Bacilli; order Lactobacillales; family Streptococcaceae; genus Streptococcus; species Streptococcus raffinosi. The sequence goes on along the minus strand of NZ_JASUZV010000015.1, from coordinate 10,766 downwards.
GGTCCATAGGACGTTTTGAAAGAGAATCATCTCCAAACATCTCTACCTCAAAATCTTGACCGGCAAGCACACCTGAAATCAAACGAATCGATGTCCCAGAGTTCCCCATATCCAATTTATTTTGTGGAGCCTTGAGACCGTCAAAACCAACACCGTGAATGCGTACCACATCACCGTCATCTTCAATAGTCACACCCAAATCACGAAAGACCTGCATGGTTGAGAGGACGTCTTCACCTCGTAAAATATCACGAACAGTAGTCACACCTTTGGCAAGACTTCCGAACATAATCGAACGGTGACTGATTGACTTGTCACCAGGGATGCGCAAGCTACCATGAAGACCTTGGGCCTTGGTTTCTAGTTTCATAGGTTACTCCTAAAAATTTTTATAGTTACTCCATTATACCATATTTGAAGGCCTAGCCATAGACTGAATTGTCAAAATATTCACTCGTTTGTATTAGAATACTTATTATTTAGGTAGGCAAAAGACTCTTCAACACGATTCCTTATCAAAGTAGCTGATTCTTCCAAAAGGTGATTTTCCTCTGCTGTCAAAGACAAGTGAACAGGAGCTGCTACCCCTTGACGGCCTAGGATAACAGGATAGCCAAGATAGGTCTGGTAAGCTTCCTGATAGCTAGAGACTGCTACTTCTTCTAAACCATCTGAGAGGACAATTGCCGCCAATCGAAGAGCTGCACTGGCAATTCCATAAGAGGTATAGCCCTTACCATAAAAGACCTTGTGGCCACCCTTCATGGAAGCCATAAAGAGTGCTTGACGTTCTTCTTGGCTTGTTAAAGCTGTAATATCTTGGCCTTTCACCTTAACCTGACTCCAGGCTGTGAACTGAGAATTACCGTGTTCTCCAAGATTATAGCCTGAAACTGATTTAGGATTAACATTAAGATCATCTGCCACTGCTGCCTTCATACGGGACGTATCAAGCAACGTTCCTGTTCCAATGACACGTTCCTTTGGCCAACCAGTGAATTTTTGGTAAAGAGCTGATACGGCATCAACAGGATTTGAAATAACCACAAGGACACCTTTAAAATCCAACTTTTTGAGTTCTTGAGAAACGTGATAGACTGCTTCTCGGGTAAATGGAAATTCAGCAAAACGATCTTCACCAGCATTATGCTGCAATTGAATATTACCAAGCGATGAAATAATCACATCAGCATCTTCAAGGGCTGCATAATCGTTGACCACAATCTTAGCATAGCTAGGCAGATTGGCCATAGCATCCTTAAAATCCTGAGCATCTGCTTCAGCCTTTTTATCATTGATATCAATAAAGACATAACTATCGGCCAATCCTTGAGCGATTGCCCCATGAGCTACTGCAGCACCAACATTTCCCATTCCAATAATTCCAATTTTACGAGCCATAATTTACCTCCTTTAATGCAGAAAGAGCCCTGTCAATCGACAAAGCTTCTCTTATTAACTATTCAATTCTTGCAAAGGTTTGAAGATGATACCTTCAATATCATTCAAATAAACTGACAAACCTTGTTGTGCAGCCAAGTATTCTTTCAAAAGGGCGTTAGCTTCCACTTTTCGTCCGAGTTCTTGAACAGATGCTTGTTCTTCAGCCGTTGGCATTTTGCCAGCTTGCATTTTGGCATAGAAATCCTCTTGGAAGTCAGTGAACTCTTTGAAAAGCGCACTAGCTTCAGCATCAGCTGCAATAGCTTCTTTTTTCTCTACCAAAGTTTTGTACTCAGGAAGGGCACGAATGCCACGTTCCAACTCATTTGCTAAATCATAAATATTTGTCATTGTATTCTCCTAGGCGATCACCACATGATAGTCTGTATTGGCTTCAATAACAGTCTTAGCATGCGTGCGATCTTTTTCATTTTTAAAAGTAATTTGAAGGATACCGTGAATATCTTCACGATTTTCTTCATTGATACGTAGGTTAACCAAAGACGTTCCTCGCAACAATTCCATAATGCTGAGGATAACGTCCTCACGGTCAGGCACATCCACAAAAATATCGAAGGCACTTTCCACGCCACCCTTTTTGTGGATTTCCATCTCTTTGCGTTTCTTGCGACCGTTGTCAAAGAACTCCCATATAGCATTCTCATCCTCAGCCTTAATCAAATCAGCCACATGGTCCAAACGCTTTTTGAAATCTTCAATACGATCCAAAACGGCAGGCCCATTAGTCATGAGAATAGAAGCCCACATACCAGGTTCACTCTCAGCAATACGAGTCATATCTCGGAAGCCCCCTGCCGCAAAGTGATTGGTCATCTCGTGACCCTGAGCATAATCAGCCGCCTGTTCCATGAGACCTGAGGCTAAGAGATGTGGAAAATGACTGATTTGACTGGTTACACGATCGTGTTCAGCTGCATCAATCTCAACATAACGTGACTTCAGCCCAGACAAAATGTCCTTCAGTTCAGGAATGGTTGTCTCTTTAGTTAAACGTGTCGGTGTGAAAATGTAATAAGCATTCTCAAAAAGGGTCACATCGGCTGCAATGGCACCTGATTTGTGAGAACCAGCCATAGGATGGGAACCTACAAATTGAACATTTTTTCCTGCTAGGAAATGCTCAGCTGCCTCAACAATATCAAGCTTGGTTGAACCGGCGTCTGTGATGATGACATTATCTTTCAAGTTCAAGTTGGCTAACTCTTTCAAGTAGGACACTGTTTGCTTGATAGGCACAGCCAAGATAATCACATCCGCCAACGGAGCAAACTCCTTGAAATCATTTGTTGCTCGGTCAACAATCCCACGCTCCAGCGCAATATTTCGAGAATAGTCAGAGCGATTATATCCAAGAATCTCATAATCAGGATGATCTCTTTTAATTCCGAGACCCAAAGAACCTCCAATCAGACCCAAGCCTGCGATATAAATCGTTTTCTTACTCATTACTACTCCCATCTTTTCATTGATGCTGCTTAAAAGTTTTTCACATAATCACGGTGACGTGCCACCGCTTCTTTCAATTCTTCCAAATTATCAGAAGAGAATTTTTCCAAGATTTCATTGGCTACGACTGTAGCAACCACCGATTCCATAACGACACCCGCTGCCGGTAAGGCCGTAGGATCTGAACGTTCAACAGTTGCCTTATATGGCTCGTGAGTTTCGATATCCACAGACATCAATGGCTTGTAGAGGGTTGGAATTGGCTTCATAACCCCACGGACTACAATTGGTTGGCCATTGGTCATACCACCTTCAAACCCACCAAGGTTGTTGGTGCGACGCGTATAGCCGTCTTCTTCATTCCAGAGAATCTCATCCATGACTTGAGAGCCCTTGAGGTAGCCATCCTTGAAACCAAGACCAAACTCGACACCCTTGAAGGCATTGATGGAAACAACTGCTTGGGCAATCTTGGCATCAAGTTTTGTATCCCATTGCACATAAGAGCCAAGACCCACAGGGACACCCCCAACGACCGTTTCAACGACACCACCAATGGTATCACCTTCTTTTTTGATTTGGTCAATGTAATCTTTAATTTCTTGCTCACGCTCTTGGTTAACAACTGAAATTTCTGACTGTTGAGCCAACTCCTTGATTTGAGCGACCGTCAAATTCTCAGGCACATCAATTTCCTTACCACCAAAGACCACCACATGGTTGGCAATTTCAATATCAAGCTCAGCCAAGATACGTTTAGCGACAGCACCAACCGCCACACGCATAGTCGTTTCACGCGCACTAGAACGCTCCAAAGAATTACGTAAATCATCGAAACGGTATTTCATACCACCAACCAAGTCAGCATGCCCAGGACGTGGGTGAGTGATTTTACGTTTGGTTTTCAAACGGTCCTCAATGTCTTCCACTGCCATGATATCCAACCATTTTTGATGGTCCTTATTGATGACATGGAGGGTAATTGGAGCCCCTGTAGTTTTCCCATGACGAACACCAGAAGTGATTTCAACCTTATCAGACTCAATTTTCATACGGCCACCACGACCATAACCACCTTGGCGGCGTTTCAAATCACCATTGATATCTTCAGCCGTCAAGGGAAGACCAGCTGGAACACCTTCGATAATTGCTGTTAGACGTGGTCCGTGAGACTCACCTGCTGTTAAATATCTCATTTATTTCTCCAAGTATTCTTTCATTTCAACCAAAGGAATCTGATTGATAGCTGCCTTACCGATTTCTGGAACGATAACAGTCTTAATGCTATTACCACGAGCCTTTTTATCATGTGTGAGAGCAGTATAGAGCTCCTCAACACGCCATGGCTCATAATCTACTGGCAAACCAAATTTGGCGCACATCTCGGCAATTTGACGAGTGATACCCTGAGGCATTAGTCCTTTTTCCTCAGCCACACGTGAAATCTGAACCATTCCGATAGCCACCGCTTCACCGTGCATGACCTTACCGTAACCAGCGGTTTGTTCAACAGCGTGCCCAATCGTATGACCAAAGTTGAGGTACATACGAACCCCACCTTCGAACTCGTCTTCAACGACAATTTTACGCTTCACATTACATGAACGGTAAATGATAGTTTCTGAGTTTTCTAAAATACTGTGAACTGAACCATCAATGCTCTCAAGGAGGTTCCAAAGTTCAGAATCGTCAATCAAACCGTATTTGACAACCTCACCCATACCTTCAATCAATTCACGTTTACCAAGTGTATCAAGGACATTAGGATCAATCAAGACCCCATCAGGTTGAGCAAAGGTTCCCACAATATTCTTAGCGAAAGGCGTGTTCACACCTGTCTTACCACCAATAGATGAATCCACCTGGGCAGTTAGACTAGTTGGGACCTGAACAAAGTGAATCCCACGCATGTAAGTTGAAGCGACAAAGCCTGCTAGGTCGCCAACAACGCCACCACCAAGAGCGACAATCCCATCACTACGTGTCATGCCATTCTTAATCAAAAATTCATAAGCCTTGTTAGCAGTCCTAAGATTTTTACTTGCTTCACCTTCTAGGAAATCAAAAACGACAACCTCAAAGCCCTCATGCTCCAAGCTAAGCTTAACTCTTTCAGCGTATAAACCACCCACATGGTTATCTGTAATAAGCGCAATCTTTTGTGGTTCCCAAAGTGACTTAACCCATTGACCTACCATCTTAAGAGCTCCCTTTTCAATGATAATGTCATAAGGGTTATGTGTTAAATTTACCTCTAGTTTCATCGTTGTCCCCTCCTAGCTATTGTATATCTTTTCTAATTCCTGCCAAATAGCGTCTGTCGGCATGTCCTTACCCGTCCATAGTTTAAAGGCACCTGCTGCTTGATGCAGTAACATTCCCAAACCATTTACGGCTTCTAGCCCCTGTTGTCTAGCCAAGGCGAAGAAAGGCGTTTCAAAAGGCTGATAAATAATATCCGCAATCAAAAGCCCCTTAGGAAATATAGTATCTTTGGCGATTGGCAAGGATTTTCCATCCATACCTACACTTGTCGCATTCACCAATAAATCGGCCTGGCCTAGTTCTTCTTGGAAATAGTCAACATCACTTAAAGCATGAAATTCCAAGTGACCATCCGTTTGGTCCATCAAGGTCTTAAAACTGTTTTTTGCCTTATCCAATGACTGGGGACGAACATAGATACTGACCTTTTTGGCACCGTCAAGAACAGCTTGCGTCACAATAGCCTTAGCGGCACCCCCAGCACCCAAAATCATTAGATGAGCACCTTTAGGACTGAAATTCTTGAGGCTGGCAAAAAAACCAAAACCATCTGTATTATGACCAATCAAATGGCCATCACGATTAACAACCGTATTAACCGCACCAATCAATTGTGCTGCAGGACTAAGCTCATCCAAAAAAGGAATGACCTTCTGCTTATAAGGCATAGACAGATTGATACCGAACATATCATAACGTCTAATATTTTCAACAGTCTCAGCCAGATCTGACTCTGGAATTTCCCAAGCAAGATAGACACCATTCACTTGTGTCTTTTCAAAAGCTAAATTATGAATAAAAGGAGAAATGGAATGTTTGATTGGATTGGCAACGACAGCAGCTAAGCGTGTATATCCATCAATCTGCATTCAAAACCTCCCTAACCTTTCGCATATCTGCCAAACTAACTTGGCCCGGTGCACTGGCATTATCAAGACTAGCAAAGGTCCATGATGAGCCTACCAAATCACCTGCCAAGCGAGACAAACGACCAAGTTTACCCATTGACATGGTAGCAAACTCCTGATTAGGATTGTAAGCCTTAAAACCACGTGTGAAATTTAGAAGGTCAAGAACATCTTGCTCATGTTGTGGCATAACAGCCACCTTAACGACTCGTGGCGTCAAATTCGTCATTTCAGACAGGAGCTCCATAAGATTTTCTGGGGTCTCGTTGAAATTATGATAAGACAACACCAAATTTGAATACCCGAGCATCTGATCAAAGACTTCCTTGTGAGTAAAGTACTCAAAATCAATATAGTCTGGTGAATAGATAGCAGACACATCATTGATAAGCGCCACATACTCTGCATCGGTCAACTCGATCTTTCCGCCCTCACGTGTTGTACGAATGGTAAAGATAATCTCAAAACCGGCAAATTTCTCGAAAATAGCCGGTGCAACCGTTAAAATACTATCCTTATCCAAAAAATCTGCACGCCATTCAATAATATCTGCCCCAGCAAAACGAGACAATTCAAGCGCTTGTGCCTCCTCTAAGCTAGTAGGCATAATTGGAACTACAATTTTCATTTATTTACCCTTATTGTATATACTTTCAAATAGTTTGATGCTGGATCATTAGGATTGACGGTGAAATCCGCTGGCAATTGTTGCAGGTTAACAAAATCCGCTGAAACATCACCCAGACCCTTACGCAGTTGCTTTTTAAACTGTTGCACAGTCATATTAGCTGCATTAGTACTTGCGATGATTGTTCCACGCTCTGTCAGGATATCAAGACTCTGCGCAATCAACTTATGATAATCCTTACTCGCTGAGAAGGTGCGTTTCTTGTTACGAGCAAAACTTGGTGGATCAATAACGATAAGATCGTAGGTCAAGCCTTTTTTCTTGGCATATTTGAAATAATCAAAAACATCCATTACGACGAGGCGATGATTATCCATACTAAAACCATTAGCCTTAAAATGTGCTGTGGACAATTCACGTGACCGCTTAGCCAAATCGACTGAAGTGGTCTCAATTGCACCTCCCATAGCAGCAGCAACTGAAAAAGCTGCCGTATAAGAAAACATATTTAAGACAGATTTGCCAAGAGCCAAACCATTAACTAAACCATCACGAACTTCATGCTGATCAAGAAAAATCCCTGTCATCAACCCATCGTTGAGGAAAACTTCATAAGTTACTCCATTTTCCAAAATGGTAAAAGTATCAGTCGCCTCTTTTCCAAAAAGATGGTCCGATTCAAAATCAAGACCCTTAAAACGGATTTTTTCATAGCCTCCCAAAACCTCAGGAAAGACCGTTTGAAAAGCCTCTACAATAACATCCTTCAAGGAATAAACAAAGGCATTGTACCATGAAAAGAGGGCATAATCTCCATATAAATCAATGGTGAGGCCACCAAAGTCATCTCCATCTTGATTAAAGAGACGAAAAGCTGTCGTCAACTCATTGTCATAGTAAGTCTGGCGTTTAAGCTTAGCCTGTTCAAAAAGCCTCTGAAAATAAGCCAGAGTCAATTTTTGCTTTTTATTAGAGAGAAACCAACCTATACCTTTATTTTGGCTAGACAAATAGCCCGTTCCTAAAAAAGTCTTAGACTGGTTATAAAGATAAATCAACTGATTGTTTTCACTTACATTTGGAAAATCTTCAGCTAAAAGCAATTGCTTTCCTTGTTTGATTTTTTTCTCCGCAATGGGACTTACCGTCAATATACTCATGTTACTATTATACCAAAAAAATCCTCATATTTCTGTTTCATGACTAGATTTTAGCAATTATATGTCAAGGAATATCACACCAGATGGCAGTAAATTTTTGAGAGTCATTTTGTTATTTGGTATAATGATTAGGATAATATAGAATCAAAGGAAGTATTGCTTTGAAAAAATTAATTGACGCCTTTTGGAAAGGAGTGTCATCAAGACTTGGATTCGTCCTCTTGTTGCTCTTTTTCTACTGGCTAAAAACCATATTCGCTTATTACGTCAATATTAATCTTGAGTTGGAAAGCAAGTATCAGGTTATGCTTTCGCTGATTAATCCCATTCCGCTAGGGTTAATGCTTCTAGGATTGGGGCTTTACTTCAAGAAACGACGATTCTTTTATAGCATCACGATTGCTATTTATGTCATCCTTAACCTTCTGCTCATTGCCAATGTGGTCTACTTTGGAGAGTTTACGGACTTCATCACGGTAAATACCATACTAGCGAGCTCCAGCTCAGCAGCAGGACTTGGAGACTCAGCCAAGAACCTTTTTGAACCAAGTTATATCTTTTACTTAATTGATATTCCTTTCTTCATTTATGCTGGCTTTAGAAAGAAACTCCAAACAGACAGTAAACCCTTTAATAAACGAGCTAGTTTTGCTGTTACAGCACTGGCGACACTCCTTCTATCGGTTAACCTTTTCTTAGCAGAAGTTAACCGAGGTGAGTTGCTAACACGTGGTTTCTCAAACAACTATATTGTTCGTGCTATGGGGATTCCCTTCTTTACTGCTTATTCTGGTAACTTGACTTATCAGGCTTCGCAAGCTCGTTCTTCTGCAACAGCGGAGGATATGAAAAAGGTTCAAGCCTATGTCAAAGAACACTACGCTGCACCAGATCCTAAGTATTTCGGAATTGCCAAGGGGAAAAATGTCATCGTCATTCACTTGGAAAGCTTCCAACAGTTCCTGATTGATTACAAACTTCAAGTCGACGGTAAGTCTTATGAAGTAACCCCATTCCTCAATTCCATTTACCATTCAAACGAGACCCTTGCCTTTTCAAACTTCTTCCACCAAGTCAAGTCAGGGAAAACCTCTGATGCCGAGACCTTGATGGAAACGTCTCTTTTTGGACTTAGTACAGGGTCATACATGGTCAACTATGGTGGTACAAACACAGCCTATGCTGCTCCGTCTATTCTTGCTCAAACAGGTGGCTATACATCCGCTGTATTCCACGGAAACACTGGATCCTTCTGGAATCGAAATAACACCTACAAACAGTGGGGTTATAACTATTTCTTTGATTCCTCAGCCTTCACTGAGAAAACCGAGGAAAACTCCTTCCAATATGGCCTAAATGATAAGTATATGTTCCCAGGTTCTATCAAATACTTGGAACAAATGCAACAACCTTTCTACGTTAAATACCTAACCGTATCTAACCATTACCCATACACTTCGTTGTCAGGCGATGAAAAGGAACAAGGTTTCCCACTTGCTGAAACAAAAGATGAAACCGTTAACGGATATTTTGCAACAGCTAACTACCTTGACTCAGCTATCAAGGACTTCTTCGATTACCTCAAGGCTACTGGTCTTTATGATAACTCCATTATTGTGATGTACGGTGACCATTACGGTATCTCTGATACACGAAGCAGTAATCTGGCTGATCTTCTTGGAAAAAATTCTGAAACATGGTCTAACTATGACAAAGCCATGCTTCAACGTGTCCCTTATATGATCCATATTCCTGGATATACCGGTGGTGGCATCTCTAACACCTTTGGTGGCGAAGTGGATGCCCTGCCAACACTTCTTCATATTCTCGGTGTCGACACTAGCTCATACATTCAGATGGGGCAAGACCTTTTATCACCTGATAATAAGCAAACCGTCGCATTTAGAACATCTGGACAGTATGTGACTCCTCTATACACTAGCTATTCTGGTAGACTTTATAACACTCAAACAGGTGAGGAAATCACCAATCCTGATGAGACGACAAGGAAAAACAACGAAGCCATTCGTAAGGCAGTGGCAACTCAGCTTTCTATGAGTGATGCTGTCCAGACCGGTGATCTCCTTCGTTTCTACACACCAAATGGCTTGAAACACACTGACCCAAGCACCATCTCTTATACCAAACAAATGGAACAATTAAAAGAGAGAAATAAAAAGCTGAAAGATAAATCAACTAGCCTTTACAAACAAAAAGGCAATCACTCAACAGCTGACCTATTCAAGACACCGTCTTACAAAGAACTTCACCCAACTGAACCCGAAAATTCTGGTTCAAGTTCTAGTTCTTCCGAACAAAGCTCATCCACTGTACAAGAATAGGCCCTTAAGGCAGTCCAATTAGGACTGCTTTTTTAGTTTACCAACACTTAGATGAAATGCTAATTCCTTAGATAATCCCCTCAGACATATTTCTTGCTAGTTTTCTACAAGCATGATTAAATAGGATTTATAAGAAAACTTTTAGAGGAGAACAGACATGAATCCATTGGAATTATTTAACCAAGTGAAAGAAATGATCGAGAAAAAAGATTTCGAAGCTGCCAAAACATTTGTCGAGGACAATAAAGATAATTTAGGCGAGTACTTCGACCAAGCAAAAGCTCTTGTTTCTGGGAATGAAATGATTAGTGGTGCTTTAGACAAGATTAAAGGATTATTCTAAGCCTAAATCCCCTCAATCACATTAGGGTTGAGGGGATTTTTTATTCAGAAGACTTATTGAAAAGTGTTAGATACCTGACGTTTTATGAGTTTATCAACCTTACCCCTTTCTTGACCCTCGGATAGCAAAAAAGGGCTCTATAATTTCTGTAGTGGGTAAAACCACCATAGAGATTATAGAGCTTTTTGAATGCAGACAAAAAGTCCCATA
>NZ_JASUZV010000014.1:0-45794 GCF_030284685.1 Streptococcus raffinosi | reverse complement strand
CCTCGTGTCTCTGCTTCATCCTCCGATGTAGCCTATTCATATTATCATCTCTTGCTTACCTTGTCAATAACTTTTTTTAAAGTTTTAGAACTCTTTTAAGTTAATGTCAGTCTACTTGAGACAACTTTCATATCTTATCATTCATTACACTGGATGTCAATATGTTTTTAACGAAACTTACTTCCCTTTTCTAGATTGAACCTTTTGGAATCCTTGATATAATATCCAACCGATTAATATCCCTAGAGTGTTCTGACAGAAATTCGGTATGATTTCTGCGACGGCAGATCCTATTCCATACATAAATATTGAAGCAAGAGCATAACCACCAACCATTGAAATTGTAGCAAGTAGCAAACCTACAATACGATATTTTCCCTTAAATCCAGCAAAATATCCTTGCGCACCATGAATCAGTAAACTAATAAACATCCATTGTGGGGCAGACGATAAGAGATCAATCAGAAATGCTGATAAACCTCCTACAATAGCTCCCTCTTTTTTACTTAAATAGAAGGCGGTAAAGTAGATACCTGCATCTACCAAAGTCAACAATCCTGTTGGTGTGGGGATTTTAGCTACAAATCCAAAAGTGACTGACAACGCTGTTAAAACAGCTAACAATGTTAGTTTTTTTGTTTTATCATTTTGCATATTGAACTACTCCAAATTCATTTGATTGCTTAATTGATTCAAAAACAAAGGCTTTAGCATTAGCTACAGCGTCAATTTCTGAATATCCCTTAACTAATTCACTTGCTATACTAGAGGCAAACGTACAACCTGCACCTGTATTATTTTTATCCAATACAGCCTCTTCAAAGATTTTATAGTCTTTTCCATTATAAAAGACATCTATTGCTTTATGATTATTTAAACGATTACCACCCTTAACGATGACTGTCTTAGCACCTAATTCATTTAAAATACAAGCTGCACTCCTCATATCGTCAAGAGTATGGATTTTTTTATCAATAAGGAGCTCAGCTTCTGGTAAATTTGGAGTTATGACTGTAACATATGGGAAAAATTTAACCAATTCATTACGTAGCCGAGAAACCTCAACGTCATGGGTCTCCTTACAAACTAATACAGGGTCCAAAACAATTGGTATTCCAGGATGATTCTTAACAAAATCCAAAGTTAGCTCTGCGATTTCAACGTTTGGTAATAACCCAATTTTAATTGCTGAGAAAGGCACATCTATTAGTGATTCCAGTTGTTGCTTAAAGACCTTGCTATCAATCGGAATGACCTCAAAACCATGTTCCGTCATCGCTGTCAGACAAGTCAAAGCTACAAAGCCATGTTGCTTATTGGTTGTAAATGTTGCTAAGTCTGCGTGAAGCCCTCCACCACTAAAAATGTCATTACCTGAAATGGCTAAAATTAATTCATCACTCATATTTTATCTCCTTCAAATATAATCCATTACCTGATGCTGTCGGTCCCGCAAGCTTACGATCACAACTTTCCAAAACTGTCTTAACTTGAGAAATAGGCATGCGACCATTTCCAATTTTCAACAATGTTCCGACCATGTTTCTAACTTGCTTATAAAGAAAACCATTGCCAGAAAACGTAAAGACATAGAATCCAGTTTTTTCATCAATTGAGACTCGAGCTTGGGTAATTGTGCGCACCTTATTTTCTACAGAGGTACCCGAAGCTGTGAAACCTGTGAAATCATGCGTACCAACCAAATCTTTGGCAGCTTCTTGCATAGGAACTAAGCTTAGTGGATAGGGATAATGGGTGGCATAATTTCGCATCATAGGATTTTTAGGACGGCCTGCATCTACTAGAAACTCATAAGTCTTACTATGTTTATTGTAACGTGCATGGAAATCCTCTGATACAAGTTCGATACTAACAATATCAATATCATCTGGGCATTGCGTATCTAAACCGAAACGCAGCTTCTCTGGATCCCGCTCCTGAGGCAAATCGAAGTGAATAACTTGTCCATAGGCATGAACACCAGCATCCGTTCGACCTGCTCCGTGAATTACTACAGGTGTGCCACTATTTAGCCGCAATAGCGTTTTCTCAATTTCCTCCTGAATAGAGCGAGCGTCTGGTTGTCTTTGAAAACCTGAAAAAAGTGTACCATCATAGGAAATTATTGCTTTGTATCTAACCATAAGCTTATCATATCAAATTTAATTGAGGATAAAAAGTGGTTAGGCTATAAATTGACCCCATACAGTTTTTGTGGTAAAAAAAAGACGCTCAAGGCGTCTTTTCATTACAGGTCTTCTAAAGCATCTTTTACTTTGTTAAAAAACCCTTTTTTCTGTGGGGCAATCTTTTCATCACCACTTGCTTTGGCAAAGGCGAGAAGAGCCTCTTTTTGAGCATCATTGAGCTTCGTAGGTGTCACAATCTTCACTGTAACGTGTTGGTCTCCTTGTGATCCACCACGAAGACGTGGGGCACCCTTACCTTTGAGACGGAAAGTTTTACCTGTTTGAGTTCCGGCTGGAATAGTCATCTCAACATTTCCATGAACTGTTGGTACTTCAACAGTGTCACCAAGAGCTGCTTGAACAAAGGAAATGTTAAGAGTGTAGTATATCGTTGATCCGTCACGAGTAAATTTGTCACTTGGATTTACATTGATGATGACAAAGAGATCTCCGTAAGGACCGCCATTGAATCCGGCTTCACCTTGACCAGCAAGACGGATTTGCTGACCTGTTTCAACACCTGCTGGAATCTTGACAGATACTTTATGGCTTTGTTTTTCATGTCCTGTTCCATGACAAGTTTGACAAGGATCCTTGATTTCTTGACCTGTTCCATGACAGACATCACAAGTTACTTGACGTCGCATCACCCCAAGTGGTGTTTGCGTATCAACATTGATAACCCCTTGACCGTGACAACGGCCACAAGTTACAGGACTTGTTCCCGGTTTTGCACCAGATCCTGAACATGTCTTACATGTCGCTTCACGGTTGTAGTGAACTTCTTTTTCAGCACCAAAAACAGCCTCTTCAAAACTTAGGTTGACACGATACTGAAGGTCATCTCCTTGGCGAGGAGCATTCGGATTGCGAGCAGCACCGCCACCAAAGAAGCTTGAGAAGATATCCTCAAAGCCTCCGAAGCCTGCTCCACCATCAAAACCACCGAAGCCACCTTGACCACCAAAGCCTGCATTAGCGCCATCAGGTCCATATTGGTCATAAGCTGCACGTTTTTGATCGTCACTTAATGTCTCATAGGCCTCTTGGACCTCTTTATATTTTTCTTCTGCGCCTGGTTCTTTATTAATGTCTGGGTGGTATTTCTTAGACATCTTACGATAGGCACGTTTTATTTCATCTTGAGAGGCATCCTTAGATACCCCAAGACGATCGTAATATTCAGTATTGTTCATAATTTAAGATACAAAGGGCATCCAATGAAGAAAGCCAAAACAATAGTTTTTAAGAGGGATAAATGGACCTTTTAATTAGCTATCTTTCTGGCTTGGTTCATAGCCCGTGTTCACCAACGAACACTCTTTGTTCCTTTCTTTTTTATTTTTCACAACATGAAGCAGAAGCATATCTTGCATTTACTTCACTTATTTTACCGAAAAACAGAGGCTGGTTTGCAACCTCTGGATTTCTTTTTATCATTTAGTTGTTAAGCTGAATTGAGCACGCCCTAACCTCTTGGTGAAAAAGATAAATCTTTCTAGAAACTAAAGTTTCTGCGTCAGATTTCCTATTTTCACTGTGAGGTTTTAACGGGCTTTGCATCTTACTTTTCCGTAAACTCTCCGTCTACGACATCGTCACCTGAATTATCTGCTGTTTGTGCACCTTCTGCTCCTGCTTGAGCTTGTTGTGCTGCTGCAGCTTGTTCGTAAAGTTTAACGGCAAGAGCTTGAGCTTTTTCGTTAAGAGCTTCCAATTTAGCCTTCATGTCATCAAGATTGCCTGATTCTTGAGCTTTCTTAAGATCGTCAAGGGCTGATTGAGCAGCATCACGTTCTGTATCGAAACCTTTACCTTCTGTTTCTTTGATTGTCTTTTCAGTAGCAAAGATAGCTTGGTCGACTTCGTTACGAAGATCTACTTCTTCTTTACGTTTTGCATCTGCTTCAGCATTTGCTTCGGCATCTTTCATCATTTTTTCAATTTCTTCATCAGTCAAGCCTGAGTTAGATTGGATAACGATGTGTTGTTCTTTTTGAGTTCCAAGGTCTTTCGCTTTAACAGATACGATACCGTTCTTGTCGATGTCGAATGTTACTTCAATTTGTGGGATACCACGAGGTGCAGCTGGGATATCTGTCAATTGGAAACGTCCAAGCGTCTTGTTATCTGCTGCCATTGGGCGTTCCCCTTGAAGAACGTGAATATCAACGGCTGGTTGGTTGTCTGCTGCAGTTGAGAAGACTTGTGATTTAGATGTTGGAATCGTAGTGTTGCGGTCGATAAGTTTTGTGAAGACGCCACCCATTGTTTCAATACCAAGTGACAATGGTGTTACGTCAAGAAGAACGACGTCTTTAACATCACCAGTGATCACACCACCTTGGATAGCAGCACCCATGGCAACAACTTCATCAGGGTTAACTGATTTGTTTGGTTCTTTACCAGTTTCAGCCTTAACAGCTTCTACAACGGCTGGGATACGAGTTGAACCACCGACAAGGATAACTTCATCAATATCTGACAAGCTCAAGCCAGCATCTGAAAGGGCTTGACGAACTGGAGTTTTAGTACGTTCTACAAGGTCACGAGTCAAATCATCAAATTTCGCACGAGTCAATGTCATTTCCAAGTGAAGAGGTCCAGCATCACCAGCAGTGATAAATGGCAAGCTGATTTGTGTTGAAGTGACACCTGAAAGGTCTTTCTTAGCTTTTTCTGCTGCGTCTTTCAAACGTTGAAGAGCCATCTTGTCTGTTGACAAGTCGATGCCGTTTTCTTTCTTGAATTCTTCAACCATGTGATCAATGATTTTTTGGTCAAAGTCGTCACCACCGAGTTTGTTATCCCCTGCAGTTGCCAATACATCAAAGACACCATCACCGAGTTCAAGGATAGATACGTCGAATGTACCACCACCAAGGTCGAATACCAAGATCTTTTCTTCTTTATCAGTCTTGTCCAAACCGTAAGCAAGAGCTGCGGCTGTTGGTTCGTTGACAATACGTTCTACTTCAAGACCAGCGATTTTACCAGCGTCTTTAGTTGCTTGACGTTGAGCATCGTTGAAGTAAGCTGGAACTGTGATAACTGCTTTGGTTACTTTTTCACCAAGGTAATCTTCAGCATAACCTTTCAAGTATTGAAGAATCATAGCTGAAATTTCTTGTGGTGTGTATTCTTTACCGTTTGCAGAAACTTTTTCAGAAGTACCCATCTTAGATTTGATAGAGATTACTGTATCTGGATTTGTGACTGCTTGACGTTTTGCAGCGTCACCAACGATGATTTCACCATTTTTGAATGAAACAACTGAAGGTGTTGTACGGTTACCTTCTGGGTTTGCGATAATTTTTGATTCAGTTCCTTCAAGAACTGCTACTGCTGAGTTTGTTGTACCTAAGTCAATACCAATAATTTTAGACATATGTTTTTCTCCTTGAATCTATCTTCTTTTTTTCTTTTTGATACTTCCCTTAAGTGGTGGGGACGTGAGCAACTCCCTTCGGGATTTCATCACTTATTTTTGAGCCTACTGTCTCAAAAATCCCCTGTTTCAGTAGCACACGCTACTGAAACTTTCACCACGACGGGAAATATCTGCTTTGCAAGCCTATGGCTTGCTTCTTATCTTTCTTTCATAGTTTAGTGTCGTTTCGGACAAGTTTCCTATTATGTTACAACACGAGGAGTCGAAATCAATATTATTTCGACGACGAGTTAGTAAGGAGGCTAGGCAAACGCCATAGCGACTGCCGTTTTCTGACGAGTCGCTTTAGCTACCGTCAGAATTGCCTAGTTGAACACGCCCTAAGCTCTGGGTAAAAAAGATAGATTTCCTTGTGTTCATCGAACACCTCGTCAATCTCCTATTTTTACTGTGAGCTTTTTACGGGCTTTGTATCCTAGTTATAAACCACTACCATGGCTGGGCGTAGGACGCGTTCATGAAGTTTGTAGCCTTTTTGGAAGACTTGTGCAATGGTGTCTGCTGGATGTTCATCATCTGCTGGCATGGTTTGAATAGCCATATGGAAGTTGTGGTCAAAATCACCATCGGCTGGGATTTCTTCGATTCCTTCCTCTTTGAGAGCATGTATCAAACTTTCTTGTACCATCTCCAAGCCTTTTTTAACATCATCAGTCAAACCTTCAACGGCAAGAGCACGTTCGAGATTATCCAATGATGGCAAAATAGCTTTTGCCAAATCCTGACTACGATATTTTTGCAATTGTTGACGTTCTTCATTTGCACGGCGCTGAATATTTTGCATTTCTGCATGGGCACGGAGGTATTTGTTTTCCAACTCCTCTGCACGCGCTTGTGCTTCTTCAAGTTCAGAAGGGTCTTTTGCTTCCTCTACAACTTTTTCAGTTGTTTCAGTAGTTTCCTCTTCTTTTACTTCTTCTTTTTTAATATCTTCTGTCAAGGCATACACCTCTTTCTATACTTTTTAAACTTTATATATTAGTTAACTTCGTAATGGTTACTATTGAGATACCGATAATAATCCGTCAACTTCATAACCAAAACCCTACCGATAACATTGACCAAACTAATCATGCGATGATAATCCATTTCAACAGGACCAATCACATGCATAAGTGCCATCCCACGATAAGGAATCAGGAATTTATGACTGATGACTGTTATATTTTCAAGAGCTTCTTCAGTTAATTCAGCAACCGAAACCTTGGTCACTTCATCATCGGAGATAGCTGATCGAAGCTCCAGCGCCACATGTTGTGGATTATCCAAAAACTGATAAGTTTTTAAATCGGCATAGGCCAATGATGCAACCTTACCTTCGATGAAAATCAATTCCCTAAAGAGTTGTGAAAAGATATAATCAAACAAATCCAAAACATTATCTGTTGTTTTAAAATACTTTTGCACAATCTGAGGAATCTCTGTCCGTAATCGATAATGGATATCTAAAACAGTGTTCCCCAAGAAACGTTCTTGAACAAGTTTATGAAAAATTTCCAAATCACTAGACAAGAAATTCTTCGGAATAGCAAACTGAACTGTCACCGGCTTAGATTCATCCAAAGTAAGAACTGCTAAAGCGTCATGATTAGACAACTGAACGATTTCAAATCCCGTCAGACGCTGTCTTGTCGGCTCCACATCTTGAATCACTGCTGTGCATCCTGTCATTTCTGCCAGCAACTTTGCCGTTGCGTCCAAAATGTCTTCAAGTTTAAAAGCCTCAAAGTCGAAGGCCTTGACAACTTGATAAACATCCTGCTCATCAATCGTATCAAGATTCAAAGAGTTAGCGACAAAATATTGAAAACCTGCTCGGCTTGGCATACGCCCACTAGAAGTATGGGCTTTTTCAAGATAACCCATTTTTTCTAACTTGGCCATGTCATTTCGAATAGTCGCTGAACTTGAATCGATAGATTCTTGCAAAGCTTTAGAACCAACTGGTTCATGGGTACGAGTGAACATCTCAACAATCAAATTCAAAATAGCATTTTGTCTTTGCGTAATCACGATGTCACCTCATTTCTATTTATTAGCACTCTCATATGCCGACTGCTAACTTATGATTCTATTATACACCTAAACTCTAACATGTCAACACAAAAAACCAAAAAAATTAGCACTCTTTTTACAAGAGTGCTAAAAATACATCTAAAGACCTAGAAAAATAAAAAATACCCTCAAGGGGCATTTTAATCTCAGCGATCATATTTTGACAAATGATAGGTTTCAACAATAGAAATGAGATGCTTAGCATAGTCCGGATCACTGTTGAAACCTGCAGCTTGTAATTTTTCCGCCGCAACTTTATAACTAGTCGTTCCTGCTACCTCTTTATAGGTTGACTCACCCCATCTTCCCTGACGAAGACCTTCCAAATAAGCCAACATAGAACTTGACCAATCCTTGAAGACTGCAAAATCTACCTTTTGATATTGCCATTTACCTTTACTATAAACGTTATCTTTCAGAAGGATATGCTCCTGACCCGGCTGAGCAGATAGACTATATAGATTATGATATTTGACCGACAAAAGACTGCTACCGTAATTAGACTCATACGCCGCTTGACTAAGGAGAATAGAGGCAGGTACACCGTAGGTTTTGGACATCTTTTGCGCTGTAGGAGCCAAGTTGTCAACGAATTCTTTCTGTGTGTAGGCAACTTTGACTGAACGAGCATTGTCATCCGTAGACGCATGCAAGATGAGTGGCAAAAGGATACCTAGAGCGAAAACAGCAACTAAGATTATGAAGGCTTTTAGTTTAAAACGTCGTCTCACTTAGTCTTCTCCTTTAATAGTGCCAGATATTCTTCTAAGGTAAGGTCATGCTTGGTCATATACTCTGCCGACTTTTCACCAACATAACGGAAATGCCAGTCCTCATAATCTACGCCTGTTGATGACGCCTTTCCCTCTGGGAAGCGAAGAACAAAGCCGTATTTTGGTGCTAACTCCTTGACCTTAGCAACCGTATCAGGATCTGCTTCGTTTAGGCTATCAACGGTACTCATATCAATTGCAAGACCTGTTTGATGTTCACTAGCACCAGGAGGTTGTGAGTACGTTTGAACCTTTTTCTCTGCTTGAGATTTCGTCAAACTTGGATCTGTAGCCATTTCTTGTTGAACATAGGTGTTATAAAGTTCTGTTTGATAAGCAACACTGCGGTAACCTGAAATGAGATGATAACTTGGATCAATTTCTTGAGCTGCTGCTAAAAATTCTTTGACGTTCTTAGCAATTCTGGAATCTACGGAAATACCATCAACATCTGCAATCTTTGGATTAAGCTCTTTAGACTTATTATCTCGATTTACCAAAAGCAATTCCCAGTCTTTCGGTGATACATCAGGAAGTCCTTTCGTATCTTTACTCTGAGTTGCACTTGCAGTTTGCTTGTCACTCTTTGTGACTGATGTTCCACTGGTTTGTTGAACCGTATGATGCACACCAAATAGTGAATAGGCTCCCGCCACAACTAGCAATACTACAATCAAGACACTACTAACAATCAAAAACCAATTGGTTTGTTTTTTCGCCTGACGACGACTTGGATACTTATTTGTTGCCATTTTCTTTTTCTATTATCTCTCGTCCAACCTGACGATAAGTCATCTCGCCAAGCGTTTCTAATGTGAATTTTCCATTGTCATATGTAACGACAGTTACCGAACCATTATCTAATGAAGGATGTTCGACAGAAGGGTCAATTAACCAAGCGAGGGTCGCAATAGTCATGCCGTGACTGACGACAATAGCATCACCACCACCAGCTTTTAACACATCCTCTGCAATAGCTGTAAAACCCTCTATAATACGTTTTTTAAGAACTTCCCAAGGTTCTGCCCAACCAGCCGTATCCACATCAAGAATACTCTGTGCAAGCTCGGGGTAGCTCACTTCGTATAAATCCTTACCTTGAAAAGCATCTGTTCTCGGTAGCACACCATAGAAAAGTTCGCCATCGTAGCCACCATCTAAACTACCAAAGCACCACTCACGAATGCGCTTGTCCCGTTTATACGGAATGCTCTCAAAACCAGTCTCACGTAAGATAATGTCCATGGTTTGAATGGTACGTCCCGAATCACTAGAATAGGCAGACTTGAAAGGAATACCTGCCGCTTTTAGACCTACACCCAGCTCACGAATGCCCTCTTCACCAGATGGCGTTAAAGGACTATCGGACCAACCTTGCGCACGTCCAATAGTATTAAACATGGTTTTTCCATGTCTCGCAATATACAACTTAACCTTACTCATGGCGCCCCCTTCTTTCCGTCATTTTGAATTCATTATAGCACAAATCCACCTGACTATCTAGCTAGCGAAACCATCAGAAAATGCTTCACCAATCGGTAAAGCACTTATCATCACTTTAGTTTTTAAAGCTATGAACAGGAGCTGGGATTTGACCACCACGCGCTATAAAATCAGCCGAAGAAGCTTTATTTACCTTCATTACTGGCGCATAGCCAAGGAGACCACCAAGTTCAAGCATATCACCTTCCTTACCATAAGGAATGATGCGAACAGCTGTTGTTTTCTGGTTAATGACACCAATAGCCGCTTCATCAGCAATCATAGCTGCAATTGTTGTATCTGGCGTATCAGCTGGAATAGCAATCATATCCAAACCAACAGAACAGATAGCCGTCATAGCTTCCAATTTTTCAAGGTTGATATGACCAGACTTAACAGCTGCGATCATCCCCTCGTCTTCAGAAACCGGGATAAAAGCACCTGACAAACCTCCGACTTGGTTACATGCCATGATACCACCCTTTTTAACTTGGTCATTAAGAAGGGCAAGAGCTGCAGTAGTACCATGCGTACCAACAACTTCAAGACCCATTGCTTCAAGTACACGAGCCACTGAATCACCTACTGCTGGAGTTGGTGCAAGAGACAAGTCTACAATACCAAATTCAACGCCTAGTCGTTCGCTAGCCATCTGACCAACCAACTGACCAACACGTGTGATTTTAAAAGCCGTCTTCTTAACTGTTTCTGCTAGAACATCGAAGCTTTCACCTGGAACCTTCTCAACAGCACGCTGCACCACACCAGGGCCTGAAACCCCAACATTGATTACAACGTCAGCCTCACCAACACCATGGAAGGCACCTGCCATAAAGGGATTATCTTCAACCGCATTAGCAAAGACGACCAATTTACCTGGGCCCATTGGATCTGCTTCAGAAGCTTCTTTGATGATACGTCCCATGTCACGTACTGCCGTCATGTTAATACCAGTTTTTGTTGAACCGATATTTACAGATGAGCAGACAAAATCAGTCTCAGCAAGCGCACGTGGGATAGAATTAATAAGAATCTCATCACCTTTTTGGTAGCCCTTTTGAACAAGGGCAGAAAAACCACCAATAAAGTTAACACCGATTTCTTTAGCCGCACGATCAAGTGCTCTGGCAAATGGTACATAGTCTGTCGCATCTGTCGCTGCACCAATGATTGAGATTGGCGTAACTGAGACACGTTTGTTAACAATTGGAATACCAAGTTCAGCCGCAATTTCGTCACCAACTGCTACCAAATTCTTAGCTTTAGAAACAATCTTGTTGTATACCTTTTCCGCAGCCTTATCAATATCTGAATCAATACAATCAAGGAGTGAGATTCCCATGGTAATGGTACGAACATCAAAGTTCTGTTCCTCAATCATGGCAATGGTTTCTGTAACCTGTTTAATATCCATTTTTTAGCTACTCCTATCTTACAAGTTGTACATAGCATCAAAAATCGCTGAACTTTGGATGTTGATTTTAACGTTCAATGATTCACCAAAGGCTTCCAATTCACCACGTAGGTGAGTAAAATCCTGCTTATCTTCTGATGATACCACTGCCATCATCGTAAAGAACTCATCAAGGACTGTTTGGGAAATGTCGTCAATGTTCAAGCCAAGCTCTGCAACCTTAGTCGCAACTCCTGCAACAATACCCGCTTTATCCTTACCTACAACTGTAATAATCGCTTTCATGACAAGCCTCCATCATTTTATTTTGTATAATTTTAGCATATTTTACGTAAAAAGGCTATTTTTTATAGAAAATATACCTTTTTAAGCGAAAAAGACGAATATTTTCACCCGTTTTAGCTAGTATCGTTTATGAATTAGATTCATACCAATATCTAAAAACGTGTGGATAACTAAATTTACAGCGTCAGTCTTTTTTATGATTTCTCATCTTAAAAATTCAATGATGCACACTGTCCACTGACTTATCCACAATTGTGGATAACTCTGTGGGTAACTTGTCGATAAATAAAAAATACCACCCCAATTGAACGGCATCCCAAAAGTTAGACAGAAAAAATCTAACTTTTGAGATCAATACAATTCAGGTGATATTATCAATTTATTTCCACTTTAAATTAACATGAGCATTCATTTCTTTATAGGCAGTATCCACACGTTCTTTGGTTTCTTCGTCTAGTTGATTTCTATATTTTCCACCTTTGATGAAATCCTCTAAGATGTAGGTTTGGTAGGTATACAAAGGATAACCTTCCGGTGAAACTGTTCCCTTAGGTGTACGGTTAACCCAGGTTGGGTGCGCTTGAGCTGTCTTAATCGTGGTTTGACCATTTTTCTTTTCAAGAGTCAGGTCCATCAAAACACCTCTCTCCGTCCATTTCGCGCTATCCACACCGTCCATTGTCTCTATACGCTGGTTAGAAATGAAATTCCCCATCGAGTAAATGATAAGCTTTTGCTGTCCATCTTTTTTTACCACCTCAGACGGCTCAACCACATGAGGATGTCCTCCAAAGATAACATCAGCCCCCCAATCAATCATCTTATGATAAAGGGTAATCTGCTCTTTTGTCGGTTCCAAACGATACTCAACGCCCATCTGCGGCATGATAACAGTGATATCAGCTTCTTTTTCAGCACGTTCAATCTCAGCCTTCATACGTTTTTCATCTAGATTCGACAAATAATCCGCAACCTCTTTCTTAGTCAGATTTGAATCCAGACCGTTGTAACCATAAGAATAGGAGAGTATCGCAATCTTGATACCATTAACATTCTTGATGAGTAGGGGTGCCTTGTCACGCACAGGTTTTTCATAAACACCGATAGGGTCAATGCCTACTTTTTTAAAGGCATTAGCTGTTGTAAAAGCCCCCTCTAAACCAGAATCCAAAATATGGTTGTGGGCCAAATCCATGACATTATAGCCAGCATCCTTGATTGCCGTAGTCACTGCTTGAGGAGCATTAAATAAGGGATAACCCGACAGAGGATAATCAGGATTAATGGTCCCTTCGAAATCACCCAAAACCAAATCAGCCTGCTTTAACCACGGTTTCACATAAGTAAAATTTTCCGTAAAATCATAGCTACCATCTTCCTGAAGGGCACTCATATAAAGACCGTCGTGATAAAGCAAGTCACCATTTGCCATGATACGTGCCGTCTTTACTTGATTCGAACCATTTTTCCGCTGTTCATTATTCCCATTAACAATTAAAATTTCAAGAAAAAGCAAACCTAAGACGAGGGCAATCAACCCCATCAAAATCTTATTAGTCATTGCAATGTCACGCTTTTTAGCACGGCTCTGTTCCATAGTAATCTCCTTTTTCACACTTCTAGTGTACCAAAAAAAGTTATCCATAAATCGTAAATAAGATTAATAAACGATTACATCTCACCTCTATAATGATTGACAAGCATAGAAGTTGTTTCGAAACAAGATAAAAACCCTACTTCAGCAGAAGTAGAGTTCTATTAATCATTATCGTGTTGGTGTATATTCCAAATCTTTGCCATGCTTAGCAACAAAATCTGTCATTTCAGAATCTGGAATTTGACGCAAGTAGAGATTAGCACGAATCGTTTCATCCTCCTCACGACAAGTAGAAAGAACGAGGTATTTATCTGAAGCACTAACCTTCAAATCCTTGTTTTTAACACTAGCGTGATCATAAATGATGTCCAACTGTTGTTTAAAGTCTTTATCATTTTCAAAAGATGTACGATAGAACGCTGTATCCTCAGGTACGATGACCATCGCAAGGGCTTCGTAATAATACTTACGTTGAGGTGTTTCTATAACAACATATTTGTGTTTGTCAAAGAATGACTGATCACTGTAGTAGTTAACATCATTGAACATACGGCTATCAGCAACCTTACTTCCTCGAGCATGACCAAAGAGCCAAGTCAAGCGGTCACTGAAGTCTTTCTTATTATCTGTGTCCATGAAGACTGTTCCTAAATAAGGAACATTGCCTCCATCAAATGTTTTGTTCAAATAAGTTGAATTATCTGTTGTTTGAACAACTGGCTCATCTAATTTCGTCCCTGGTGCATAAACATAGGCTATAGTATCAGGGTTAGTTGCAGTAAGGCCATCAAACTTGTTCTTTAGATAAGATTTTTCCTCATCTGAAACCTTATAAGTGCTTGCTTTTTTGGTAGTCAAAGCACTCTTAATACCATTAGAAGATGACGCTGTTGGCGACATGTACTGGAAGCCAAGGAAAATTGCCAAAGCAGCAATCACTAAGGCTGAAATCCCAGCAATCAGTTTTTTGCGAGATCCAGTAGATTTACGATTATGACTACTCATGAAATATGAAATCCTTTTCTTTATCTATAGAAAAATATCACCGAAGCCTAAGCCCCAGTGATATTCTTTTCAGCAATAACGGTTAATTATTTAACTGCTGCTGTGTTTGGAAGAGCTTTAGCGTCAGCTTTAGCTGCTGCTGGAGCTTTTTGTTCTGCAGCTTTAACAGCTTTAGCTTCGTCTTTAGCATCTTTGTTAGCGTTAGCTTTATCAGTAACTACGAATTCATCTTTGATGATGTTTCCGTTAGCGTCACGTTTTGGTTCGATGTGTTCACCAGCATCTTCAAATTTTTGTTTAGTTGAATCTGCGTCAACGTTGTTAAGACCATCTTTAGCAGCTTGAGTAAGTCCACCTTCGTTGTTTGTGAAGAAGTCGCTACCAGTTGCTGCTGTAGTGTTATCAAGGTTTCCTGTGTGAACGTTACCGTCGTTAGCGAATACTGCAGCTGATGATGCGAATACTGCAAGAACTGCAGCTGATGTAAGCAATACTTTTTTCATAATTGTTTCTCCTCTAATGGATTATTATATTTTATATCAGGACCTCCCTGACATTTATAGATTATAACACTATTTAGGGATATGTCAACAATTTTTTAAAAACTTTTTTAAATTTTTAATATATACTACAATTCCTACGAACAAAGGAGTCGACAGGCATGTTATTACCCAAAAACAATTAACAGTTTTTAATCTTAGTGTTATTTTGAACTATTTATTATGCGCTATCTTAAGTTAAAATACACACCTTTCTTCATATATAAAAATAAAACCAGTAAAATATACATTCATTATCATAAAAAACAATGGCTAGAAGAGTCCTATAAAATAACCAAATCTAAGTTATTTGAGGTGTAGAACAATATCAACTTTCAAGTTATCGCACCTACTTATTTTCTGGTATTTTTGGATGATAAATACATAATATGCAGAACTTTAGTTTATTCCATTAGATAAAAATTAGGATTTATGAGAGTCGTTTTGTTTGGGAATCCGTTTACATCAGTTAGAATTATGAAAAAATAAGCTGCTATCTTATTTTTGATAGAGTTTAAACTAAAATTTTTTTAAGAAAATGATTTTGACAATTTTTTCGTATACACTATGAGTAACTCCTAAAATAAGGATTGTTTTACTTCTCTTATTTCAGACGAAATAGTTCTTCCACTTGTTTATTAAAGACTTGTGCTATTTTTAAAGCCATTTCCAACGAAGGGTTGTAGCGATTATTTTCTAAGTGAACAATCGTTTCTCTCCGTATTCCTACTTGATCTGCTAAATCTTGTTGAGTCATCCCATAAGCTTCCCTTACTTCTTTCAAGTTAGTCTTTATTTTACTTTCTTTCGCCATATTTCATCCCCTTTTTTCAGTGATAAAGTAAGTAATGGCAAATAATAAGAGTAAAAAAGCCACCAAAATATAAAGAAATCCAGCATTCAAAACAAAAACTTTACAGACGGCTATCAAGGTTGCAATTCCCAATAATATAAAGATTGCTATTGTAAACAAAATGGAAGAGGACTTTGCAATATTTCTATAAAATCGTTCATCGGGTTCTTCATTAATTCTCTTGAATAAGAAGTAAAACATTAATAACAACTGAACACTTAATCCAATTCCTAACATTATATTCTTAATCAAAGAACCAGGAGTTAGAAGCCAAACTCCAATAGTATAAATCGAGGACGAGAGAAATACAAGCACTGTATATAATTTTGCAGTAATCCCAAACATATTTTTCTCTTTCTTTTGATAGGTTGATTTTGAGAGGACCGATTGCATCGTACAAGCCAAATACGTAGGAAGCCAAGACATCGTCATAATAGCACCTTTTGCTAGAATCGGTAGGTGATTCCCCAGCAATAAAACTAAACATACAACAATAAGCACGCTAGCGATATAAAGGATTATCTTTAAGTTCTTCGACATTTTCATTTTCGTCGCCTTCTTTCACCATGTTATAAATACATCACACCTTATCTGTTATAAATATATCACATTGTTATAAGAATTTCAAGATGAAGACAAAACTCTAGTAAGATTTTGAACATTTTTCAGAAATCTATACAAAAAAGCACCCATAGGGCAAACCTGTGAGTACGTTGAAACGTTGATATAATCGTATCGATTAACGTTTTGAGTGCAGTGGTTGCCATCCAATCAAATGTCGCTTCGCTTATTTTCTTGGGGCAACTATGCATAGCATATCTCTATGCGACTAAAGTCGCTAGAGCTATCCTAATTGCGCACCGCCAATTCTCATACAAAAAACACCTTGCAAGTTGCAAAGTGTTTTCGTTTGTACTCTGCTGTCCAGTAACGAATTAACGTTTAGAGAACTGGCTAGCTTTACGAGCTTTCTTAAGACCTGGTTTGACAAGGCTTTATTTTAAGCAATTTTAAAACAGCTTTACATCAAATTCTAGCAGACTTGTACTGCTTTTTTTATTTTAAAAAAATTGAATAAGTTTGTTTGAAATAGGGAAATTTCAAGTAAACAACTTAGCTGTTATTACTACCGAATAGAGTTTCCCACTGAGTTATTGATAATGGGAGTATGGGTTTATTTTTCTTGTAAAAATCTAATAGGTCATCATTATTTATTCGAATCACATTATCAATCTGATCTATATTAATTACTTGCGGTACATATAGGTAAACTATATATCCCTCTTCAACATATTGTTTAAAATCTAAAGCATCAAGTACTTTCGCTTTCTTGCCCTTCACCTGGACCACAGCTTTCCTAAAGTTACCAACCTCTCTAGAAATCATTTCACACTCGATCTTAATTGTAGTAGATTTATTTGCTATTGAATTAGATAGAACATAGTAGTTCTCTTTTATTTGCAAATAAGATATCACAAGTTCCTCTAAGTCAAAATCTGGTAGATTATCCAAAAGATTATCCTCATATGGAATAACCTTATAATATTTACTGTTCGATAATTGATTAAAAATTGTTTTCGAATACTCAATTATTATTCTATCACGAATTCTTTCAACAGTACCACCTCGAGGTCTATTAAAAGACGATTTAATTTGTCCAGGTACTTGCATTCCAAAATTATAAGCTTCTACTGGTAAGACTGCTCCAATATCCAACCGTTTATCACATAATACTTCAACAGGCGAAATGACTATACAAATCCAATAATTACCATTCAGATCTCGCGTCCAGAATAAGTCGTCTACTTCAGCATCCCTAAAAACGTTAATTGCTGGATTAGCTCTTCCAGACAACTCTTTAACCCTATGATAATACTCTTGAAAACTCTCACGATAGAGATCTTCACTCTGACTACTCCACCCAATAGCAACATACTGTTTTTTACTATTTAAACAGAAATCTACCAATCCCTGCCTGAAGTCAGTCCCAGTCTTCAAATGTAATCTTACTACATAATCCATGAATTTTGCCTCACCTAAGGATATAATGTTTATTTTTTTAATTTCCTAAATTATCAAACACCATACCAAGTTTTTCTGAGTTACATGACATGAAAAATCTAGCTTAATTTGACAATTTAGGTATACCTCCCCGTTAACACAAGAAAACTACTGGTCTAGTTGAAATGCATTTGCTTATTTGTCTAAAGAATTAAGAAAGCCAGGTAAGAAAATATCAAATGTCTCATGATTTAACTTTACAAATTTATTCTGACCTACTTTTCTTGTTGTAGTAAGGCCAGCTTCTCGCAAAGTTTTAAAATGATACGAAGCAGCTGATTTACTAATAATGAGCAAATCGCCAATTTCTCCACAACTTAGTTCAGTATTCGCTCTGTACAGTAATCTAATAATTTTTAGACGAACATTATCTGCTAATGCTTTAAAAATTTTAACTCTTAAATCATCTTCGCTAAGGTTATATTGTTTCATAGTCATAAAGTAATTTTACTATTGAAATAAACACTTGTCAATTTTTTGTACGGCCGTCGTTGACTTTTCTGCATTATAGTGATAATATAAAGTTTAATAGTTAAATAATTGTTTAACTATTAAATTTAAAAAGGAGGTGTTTTATGAAACAGAACTGGATAGCAATTATTACGTAAAGTATCTATTTATAACTTATAACAAAAATATTCTTAGAAAGTGATGTTAATATACAATGAAAAAATACTCTCTTTTGTTCTTCTTAACAATGTTCATTATAGGAACTGATACATTTTTAATTTCTCCACTGCTTCCAACTTTAGCAAACCTATATAATATAAATTCTTCAGTTTCTGGTTGGATGGTCAGCGCATATGCAATAGGTTATGCTGTATTTGCCCTTATCTCAGGCCCAATTTCAGATGGTCGTGATAGAAAAAAAGTAATGACTTATGGGCTGATTGCTTTTACCATTTCAACTTTTCTATGTGGTTTTGCAACAAGTTTTCCTTTAATGCTCCTTTTTCGCTTATTTGCAGGTATCAGTGCTTCATTTATAACTCCACAAGTTTGGGCTTCAATTCCTATTGTTGTTGATAAAAAGTATATTGTGCAGGTTATGGGATATGCGACCGCTGGTTTATCCGTTTCTCAAATGGCTGGGGTACCTATTGGTGGCTATCTGGCAAACTTTTCTTGGCAAACTCCCTTTTATACGATTGCGTTTGCTTCCTTAATACTTCTCATTTTAATCCATATTTTTCTACCAAAACTTGAAATTGGAAAAGCAAATAGAATTTCTTTTACAGAGGCTTATAAAAATATCCTAACTAATAAAAAATCAGTTAGTTATCTAATTGCTTATTTTGTTTTTCAAACAGGTTCTTTTACAGCCATTACCTTCATATCTACATGGTTTACCAATGACTTTAATATGAGTTTAACTAACATTAGTACTGCAATTATAGCTATTGGTGCAGGTAACTTATTGGGTTCTTTATTTGGAAGTCAATTGGTTAAAAAATTTGGTTTACAAAGAACTTTTAAAACTGAATTACTTACATTAATTATCCTCTACCTTATTCTACCTTTTGCTAATAATTTTTGGGTAGCCGAAATTTTATTAATAATTATCTATATAAATAATGGATTTATTTTTCCTTTGTTTATGGCGACTTTGCAAGGTACTGTTGAAAATGCACGAAGTACGATTTCTTCATTATCAAATGCAGTAATGTATTTAGGTGAAACAATTGCAGGTATAGTGGGAGGAGTTCTCTTTGTGAAATTTACAGGATTCTCAGGAATTTCTGTTTTCGCAGCTATTATGATTGCCTTATCATGGTTATTGTATGCACAAGCAGGGGCGTTTAAGAAAGATAAATCTTAAGCTCAATATTTTAATTCTAAAAACAATATAAAATAAAGAGGTTGGAACAAAAGTCTGACCTCAAATATAAAAAGCGAACAAAACTAGTTTTCTGGCTTTAATAACAGTCTCTATCCTTTAGGTGAAAATACCGATTTTATGGTATAATAAGGATAACTCTATACAAGGAGGTGTGCCATGACTCTTGATGTGAATAAAGAAGAATTAACAATTTTAGGGATTCCCTTTGATAACTTTTCAGATTTTGATACTGTCTGGTATGCTATTGGGTCATCAATGATTGAAAATTATGAACCTACTGTTCAAGATGTGATTGATTTAAAAACTTATGTTATCAACAAACGAAAGGAATTGAATATTGGTTAAAAATCAATACGAAGGCTATGAGTACATTGACCCCAATCACCAATATACCTATCCAAATTCTACAGTCTTAATCAACAAACAAAATATTACAAAAATTGAAGAAGCCTACCGGAATGAGCATTTATTCGTTACTAAAAGGCTTGCAGACTTGCGCTTGAAAACCATTGAAGTCTACTCCATTAGTGATATTTTAGCCATTCATAAATATTTATTTCAAGATGTCTATGCTTGGGCGGGGCAATTTCGCAAGGTGAATATCTCAAAAAATGGGAATCCTTTTATGTCAATACAATCTTTCAGTACTGCCCAAAACTATATCAACCATCTTATTCATACCTATTATCAAACTGCTAATTCAAAAGATGAGATTATTAAACAATTAGCAAAAATTCTTGATAATCTTAATTGTTTCCATCCCTTTCGAGAAGGGAATGGACGAACTCAACGAGAAGTTATTCGTTCCTTAGCACTATCAAAAGGTTATTCTGCACAAGTACGCGTGGAACAAGATGATGAAGTTTACAATCTTTATATGGATGGGACAGTCTATGGGGACTTAGGAAAGTTAGAAGAACTACTTGGCAAAATACTGGAAAAATTGTAAATTAATCTACAAAAACACTTGTATATTTTTTAAATATCCTAAATATCACAGAAAATTATAACTTACTCAAAACTTAAAGACAAAAAGCTTCTGAAATCTAACGTTTCAGAAGCTTTCTTCTTATCATAAAACGACTGCAACTATTAATCGATACCACATTATCTATATTTATTAAAATAATTAATGTTTAAGTAGTGGTCCGCTAAGATGAAATTCAAAATTTGTAACATCAACTAAACCAACAACTTTGTCACTTTGATATAATTCCATCAAAAATTGTGCCATCTCTTCACTTGTGTGATATTTAGCAAAATGCTCATCATAATTGTATTCTTTCGAATCTGTAGCAACTTGACCGAATTCCGTTTTTGTGGCAGCTGGAGCTAAAACCTTAGCTTTTAATTGATGTTGATTTGCCTCTAGTTCCAATGCCAAGCCTTCTGTAAAAGCACTGACATAAAATTTACTTGCACAGTATGTAACTGCATTTGGAACCATCATGTATCCGCCTCTAGATGATAAGTTAATCAATTGAGCGCCTTTACAATCTTTATAATCTCTCACATATAGAGTTGATAGAATTGTTAAAGCTTCAATGTTTAGATGGATTAATGTTATTATCTTTTCTAAATCTTGAGATTCAACCTTATCATAATTTCCAAAACCAGCATTATTTATTAGAGTAGTAATGTGATATTTTTTCAAGCTTTCATAAAGATCAAAAACATTACTGGACTTCGATAAATCAACAACTTTAATAACAATATCTAAATCCGGATAATGGTTCAAAATATCTTGCTTCAATTTTTCTAGTCGTTCTTGACGCCGAGCAATTAAAATAAGATTCGTTCCTAATTTTGCAAATTGTCTTGCTGTCTCCGCTCCTATACCAGCACTGGCTCCAGTAATACAAGTATAATTCTTCGTTTGTTCCATACTATTTTCTCCTTTACAGATTGCTATTTGCATTTTTTATAAGAGTCGCTGCTCCCATTCCGCCACCTACACAGAGAAGCGATTCCATAATTTCCTTTATTTTCAATCAACTCATAAATTAGAGTACTTTATATCAAATTCCTTTGATGCTATGTATTTTACATAGTAAAGTGCACTTTATGTCAAGAGAAAACTGAAAATTTTTCGATTTTTTTAAAATTATGCTAAAATATTAAAAAAAGGGGGAAATATTATGGCTCACTATTCTATTGGAGAATTTGCTAAAAAAACTGGACTTTCTATTTCCACACTTCGATACTATGAGCAAGAAAAATTGATTTACTCACACAGAGAAGAAAATAATCGTAGATACTATGATGACTCTGATATAGCGTGGACTCAATTCATTATTAGATTAAAAAAGACGGGAATGTCTATTAAAAATATGCAAGAATACGCTGACCTAAGATATAAAGGAGACTCCACAATTCCTCAACGACTTAGACTGCTATTTTTTCAACTTGATGAACTTCATAAGCAACAAACTGAAATTAACCAACATATTGATTTTCTTGAAAAGAAAATTAAAACTTATTTAGGTATTAATCCTAATTAGCACCATTATTATTTTCTTTATCTAAAAAAGGGATTGAAAATAAAATTTCAATCCCTTTTTATTATGCTATTTACTCTTATTTTCCTAAAAATTAATACAAATCAGCAAAAATAGAATTATTCATACTTATTTTTTTCATTATTCCTATTGAACTAACTGATTTACTCTGTGCTTGGAAAAAACAACAAAAATTGGAATTGGCAAAATTCAATATTATCCAATCTGATGAACAGTATATTTTTACTTATATTGATACAAAAGGGAATGTTAATAGTCCCTTACACGCTGATTATCTTAATAATAAGATGAAGTCAGTCGAACGCCGTCATAAGGAACTAACACACGCTACACCTCATAAATTACGTCATACGGGTGCAACTCTTGCCAAACAATTTGGCACATCACTAGAGGACATTTCAGAAGCTCTAACGCATAGCGATACTCTCACAACTAAGACCTATGTCAACACTTCAAATGTCATACCAATGGCTGTTGGTGAAATTGCCTACCGTAACCTTAAAAAGTAATGGTGTGAATTTGGTGTGAAAAGTGGTGTGAATTTTGCTAAAAAAACATCAAAAAACACCCCATGGTGTGAACCATGAAGTGTTGATAAATGCTGTATTGTAGCCGTTTCTTAACGTTTAGAGAACTGGCTAGCTTTACGAGCTTTCTTAAGACCTGGTTTCTTACGTTCAACCATACGTGCATCACGAGTAAGAAGTCCAGCGCGTTTCAATGAATCACGGAAGTCTGGGTCTACTTGAAGAAGTGCACGAGCGATACCGTGACGGATCGCACCTGATTGACCAGCGTATCCACCACCTACAACGTTAACGTGTACGTCGTATGAACCTTCAGTTGAAGTAACTGCGAAAGGTTGGTTGATAACGAGACGAAGGTCTGCGTGTGGGATGTATTCTTCTACATCTTTTTTGTTAACAGTGATTTTACCAGTACCTGGAACCAAACGTACGCGTGCAACAGCGTTTTTACGGCGTCCTGTACCTGCATATTGTGCTTGTGCCATTATATTAGTGCTCCTTTCCTCTTAGAATTAGATAAGTCCTGAGATATCAAGTACTTCTGGTTGTTGTGCAGCGTGAGTGTGCTCAGCTCCAACGAAGACTTTCAATTTCATACCTTGTGCGCGTCCAAGAGTGTTGTGTGGAAGCATACCTTTAACTGATTTTTCAATCAAACGAACAGCGTTTTTAGAACGAAGTTCACCTGCTGAGATTTGTTTCAATCCACCTGGATACATTGAGTGAGTGTAGTAGATCTTATCAGTTGCTTTTTTACCAGTCAATTTAACTTTTTCAGCATTGATAACAATTACGAAATCACCTGTATCAGTGTGTGGTGTGAAAGTTGGTTTGTTTTTTCCGCGAAGTACGCTAGCAACTACTGCAGAAAGACGTCCAAGTGGCACATCAGTTGCGTCAACGACATACCATTTACGTTCAACTTGGCCTGGTTTAGCCATAAATGTTGTTTTGTTCATGATTTCTCCTATATATAGTTCGATTTTTGTTTACGAGTGATGGGTGTTCCTTCCCATCGAAAAGTATTTGGAAGGTTCCGGGGCCTTTCAAATGGGGTAAACAATACCGTTTAACATAATATCAAAAAAACACGTCCAAGGCAAGTCATTTGGAGGTGTTTTTCTTTTATTTTTTTAGCCTCTGTTTTATAAGGTAGGTAATAGAATTAACCCTCAACAACCTCTCCTCTAAGGGATGCAAACTAATCCTCAGATTCCCAAAAAAGCTGGTCTAAAGTTTTGTCCAGAGTTTTGCAGATAGCAATACACAGATTTATAGTCGGGTTGTAGTCTCCCTTTTCAATAGCAGAGATGGTCTGACGAGAGACCCCTATAGCATCTGCTAAGCCTTGTTGAGTGAGGTCTTTTGCCACACGCGCTGACTTCATTTTTAAATTTTTCATTTAAAAAACCTACTCTTCGTCTTCCTGTTCTTCCAGACGGTTTTTCTTGATTCTGTTAATAATAACCCATCCTTCATAGCATACAGTCAAACTCATTGTCAAAGATGGTACAGTGGCCATAAGATTCTTACCCAATCTAAACGACTGTACTAAAATTAGTAACGATACAAAAGTTCCACCAAGTAACATTACCCAGGAAAATATTAATACTTTCTTCTCAATTTTTTTGTCCAATAAGAATGGGTGCCCATTACGTGATACGCTATGCACTACGACCACGCACATAGAACCAAAGAAAGTGATGAATAATAATGACTGAGCTAATTCTAGGGAGTGTGTCTTACCAGTAACCAGAATCGTTACAAATATACCAAGCATGGCTACCCAATAAGCTATAGCAGCTGATTCTGCACTGATTAATCGAGCACGTTCATCCATCGTGCTAGCTACTTTCTTCTTTGACTTCTTCATTTTATTTCCTCCATTTTCTAGATTAATTATAGCATTATTTTACACAATGTCAACTATATCATTCATTTTGTATAGGTTATGTTTTTATTTGCTATTAACATATCATTTTAGAAAACAAAAAATCAGATAGGAAATCCTATCTGACACTTTTTCTATCTAGCTTCTTTACCAATCGTAAAGACGGCCAAGGTATCCGGTCCAACATGGGTAGAGATGACTGGCCCAAGTGGCATAATGAGAACTTGCTCAATGCCGTCAACTGCTAACAAATCTTCTTTGAGTTTTTCTGCTGATTCGATGTCGTTAGCATAAGCGACAATCGCTGTGCTATGTCCAATATCCTGAGTAGCATGCAGAAACATTTCCTTAATAGCTTTTTTACGTCCACGGATTTTGGCCAAAGGAACCAACTTACCTGAAGCATCCAGCCAAAGAAGGGGTTTGATATTAATCAAACTACCAATAATGGCTGAACTCTTAGAAAGACGCCCCCCACGCATCAAATGGTAGAGATCATCAACTAAGAAATAGGTCCGTAAACGTGGCAAAATAGCCTCAATCATAGCTTTCGTTTCAGATAAGCTCTTACCTTGGTCACGAGCTTCTGCCGCCAAGATAGAGAGATAACCTTCCCCACCTGCTGCCGCCAGGGTATCTACAATCTCAATGACAGCCTCTGGATATTCATCCAAAATCATGTCACGTGCTATAACAGCACTTTGATAAGTACCTGAAAGCACTGATGAGAAGGCAATATAAAGGAGGGCATCACCATTTTTGGCGTGACGATGAAAGACCTCTTCAAATTGACCAACATTCACCTGGCTCGTAGTCGGCTGAGCACCTTCTCGCATACGTTCTAAGAGACGGTCACTGGTTAAACGGTTAGGTCCTACGGTCTCATAGGTAGTCTCATCCAGAGTAATAGTCAAACCAACGAGTTCTACCTCATTTTCCTGAGCCCATTTTTCATCTAAATCTGCTGTTGAATCTGTCAAAATTTTGAATGTCATATGTCCCTCTATTCTATTTCATTTAAAAGATCCTGTAATTGACCTAATTGTGTATCATCCCATGGACCTAACTTAGGTGTTTTTAAGTCAATATGTGCCGACATCTTGTCTAAGTCCGATTTAACGGTATTGACACGTTCTTCCAACTCACGTGCTGAAACACGTAAAGCTCCCTGAGAAAATATAGCCCATTGTTCATTTAGGTCACTGGTTGCTACCTCAACTAGATGTTGAACGGTATTCATCTCAGCTGCTGCTCGCTCAATGTAGCTATCTGCTGTCTCGTCTTCCTCAGTAAAAATAACACTGATACGATATTGGTCATAGCGCTGACGGGTTCCTGGAACGAACTGAGCATCAAATACACAGATGACATCAATATGTTCAAAGTTGGCATAATGATTAAGCTTACGAAGCAGTGTTTCACGAGCTTCATCAAGCTGATTAGTCTTAAAGAGTTGACGGGTTTCTTGCCAAAAGGCAATCATGTTATAACCATCAACCAAAAGTATTCTTTTTTTCATCGTTACAATCGGTTTCGATAAACTTCATACATGAGTACTGCAGCTGCCACGCTAGCATTAAGGCTCTGTACATGGCCACTCATAGGGATAGTAATCATTTCATCTACTTGTTTTTTGATGTTAGCAGAGATACCTTTTCCTTCATTACCGATAATCAGAGCAAGTCTCCCAGCGGTGTTCCATTTATGAGATGGTGTACCATCCATGTCTGTTCCAAATATCCAGAAACCTGCTTCTTTAAGCTTATCAAGAGTTTGACTAAGATTAGTCACTCGAGCAATGGGAATATGCTCCACTGCTCCTGTTGAGGTTTTGGCAACGACAGGTGTTACCCCCACAGCACGGTGCTTAGGAATAATAATACCTGTTACCTCAGTAGCATCGGCCGTACGCAAGATGGAGCCAAAGTTATGAGGATCGTTAAGTCCATCTAAAATAAGAATGAGAGGATTTTCCTCTTGATCAGCCTTGTCCATAATATCTGAGAGCTCAGAATAAGCAAACTCCGACACACGAAGAACAAAACCTTGATGGACAGCTCCACCTGTCATATCAGATAAGGTTTTCTTAGGTGTCCAAGAAATAGATACCTTCTTTTCAGCTGCCAAAGCCTTGATAGCATCAACATTCTTCCCTCGAAGATCATCTTGAATATAGAGTTTATTACCAGTATTAGCCTCGAGACTTTCTGTTACAGCGTGCACGCCATAAACAATGTCTAGACTTGATTCTTTAGTTGTTTTCATAAGCCCATTCTATCATAAAAAAGGCCCTCTTACGAGGGCAAAGCATATTAAATAAACGTAATTGCTGCTAGATAAAGCACGAGAAGAACAAGAACAACGGTTGCAGCAGCCAAGGCTTGTTTACCGACCGTATCTGGATCTGAGATTGTCTCTGCAATCTTTCTAGCAGCCTGAGTAATGGTTTTACTTGCTGCTTGGAAAATATCAATTGAACCAGAGCTTGTTGTATTACTTCCAGAAATCGCTGAAGACCAACCACTCAAAACCTCAGCAATTTGATCTGCTAATTGCTGTGTCAAGGCTCTAGTTGTCTCAGCCAACTCATTAACTGCTGTAGCCTGAATGTGATTAGCTGCTTCAGTATAGTTGTTTACACTAGTATTATAGGTTACCGGTATAGTCATTGTTGTCGTGGTCGATGGGTACTGGGTCCTTGGATAACCACCAGGAGTCACCGGCAGATCTCCATCATTGAAGACGCTAAATGTTTGTGTCAGATAATGGATATTATTATCTGTATCGATCAACTCAAAGGTCATCTTATGGATACCAGTCGTTTGCTCTGCCAAGTGGTAGGCACTCAAACCAGCATTTACTTCATCCAAAGTTCCTTCAACAAAGTAGCTATGGTGAATTTGTTTCCCATCAAGAACAAGATTAAGACCCTTAATCTTCTTACCGTCCATCTTATTAACATCGAAGTTGACGTTAAAGATTTCACCACGTGCCAAATAGAGAATATCTGTATTTCCTGTAACAGCTGGGTGATCTTCAAGAAGAGAACCGGTACTATCACGTTTAGGAACTACAGTGTAAACTTCGGAGGTGATTGGAGTCGCTAGAATCTCTGAGATAAGCCCATCCGTAAAGGTTACTTCTGACGAATAAGTCAAACTCTCGCTCTGCAACATTGAAACCACTACAGAAGTTTCAAAAACTTCAGAAGTTGATGTTGAATCTTTCCATCCAACTGTGAGGACAGTCAGACTCTCCTCTGTATTTTTATTTGACTGACTTGCTTCTGCGTTCGTTGACGCAAGAGAGCTGGCAGTGCTTGCAGCTTCTGAAGCAAGTTCGGAAGTTGCAACGGCTTGGCTAAAATTAGTAGCACTTACAGATGTCGTATGAGAATTTAGGGAAGAAAATTCCGATTTTTCAATAGCATGTGTATTCCCAGCAAGTTCAGAGGTATAAAGTGTACTTTCACTTTTATACATGGATGTCACCGCTTGAGATTCAGCTGTCGCTGTAGCCTCACGAGACTTATCATAAGTAAGCACAATGTTTGGCTTGGCTTGCTCAGAATCAGATGCCGGCTTTGCATCACCTCGCTCAGATGTCGCTGTTGAACTACCTGCACTAAAAGCTTGTACTTGAGCCCCTTCTGAATGAGGTGTAGCCTTAGAAACTCTTGTCTCTACGATATCAACTTGAGAGTGCACTTCAAGAAGTCCCTCATCCGTTTCACTCGAAGAAACGACCATTAGTGATGTTGATGTCACTACTGAAGTTACTTGACTCGCTGGCTCTGCCTTTGCTTCCACTGCTGAAAAATCAACTTGGGAAGCAAGAGGAGCTGGAGCTGGAGCCTCACTATTAACATAATCTATATTAGCTTTGTCAGGACTTGCCTGAACTTCATCTGCTTTACCTGTTTGTAGCGTAAAACTAGATAAAATCAAAGCAGCAAACGTTGTATATAAAACTTTTTTCTTAGCTATTTCCATTCACCTCCTCATTTTTTATATGGCTTTATTTATTAATATTATAGACTTTTTTTAGTTTCTGTCAAATTAGTTTTATTAAAAAACGTTATAATATCAGGGTTTTACACGTGTCAGACCCTCCTTAATTTTCTCATTTTTGACCTTCTAAATATCAGTTTTATCTTATTTTTTATTGGCAAACCGCTTAATTTCTTTGATTCTCAAATCATTTTGATTTTGAGGATTTTATGCTACGACTAATAGGAGTTGTAAGATAAGCAAAAAATCCTGCAATGGCAGAATTTTTTAGATTTCTCTTTCAACTTGATCAATACACCAAGTAATTAATTCTTCTAAGCGAGTCAGGTCTTCGGTCATATGAAGATAGCCCATGACGGCTTCGAAGCCTGTTGACATTTTATAAGTAATAACATCCGTATTTTTAGCCTTGGTGTGACTATGGGCATTACGACCTCGTTTGTAGATGTCCAGTTCTTTTTCAGTCAAGACTTCTTGATCTAGCATTTTTTCAATGAGACTAGCCTGAGCTTTGGCCGAAACATAGCGTGTAGCTAGACGGTGCAGTTGATTTGGCTTGGTCTGACCTTGAAAAATCAGGTGACGACGAATGTACAAGGAATAAACAGCATCTCCCTCAAAGGCAAGTGCAATACCATTAATAAGGTTGACATCAAGGTGTTTAGTCACGTGTCCACCTCACACCATCCTTGGTATCAAGAAGTTTGATACCTTGAGCAGCCAACTCATCGCGAATACGGTCCGCTGTCGCAAAATCCTTGTTAGCACGCGCTGCTTGACGCTCTTCAATGAGTTTTTCGATATCTTCATCAAGGACTTCCTCTTTGAAAACAATTCCAAAGACTTGAAGTATTTTTTCAAAAGCATCTTTAACCGTTTGATCATAATGGCATGAATTAATCCATTTGGCCATGTCAAACAGGACAGTTACACCGTTTGCTGTGTTAAAGTCATCATCCATAGCTTCCTGAAAAGCGTCCAGATAAGTTTGTAACTCAGCTTGGTCCACCTGACCTGTTAATGGAAGACTGTGGGTATTTTTCAAATACTTAAGATTAACTTCAGCATCATGGATAGCTTTTTCGGTGAAGTTAATTGGCTTACGGTACTGTTGTGTCGCTAGGAAGAAGCGAAGCACTTGACCATCAACTGTCTTAAGCATGTCATGAACCGTTACAAAGTTACCCAAAGATTTTGACATTTTCTCATTGTCCACATTGACAAAACCGTTGTGCATCCAGTAATTAGCGAAGGTCTTGCCAGTCTTGGCTTCTGATTGGGCAATCTCATTGGTATGGTGTGGAAACTCCAGATCTGCACCACCACCATGGATATCGATAGTATCTCCAAGAATTTCAGTCGCCATAACGGAACATTCTATGTGCCAACCAGGGCGACCAGGTCCCCAAGGGCTATCCCAAAAAATTTCGCCTTCTTTGGCTGCTTTCCAAAGGGCGAAATCCAAAGGATTTTCCTTACGAGCAGTTTCAGCATCCGTACGACCACTAGCACCAATTTCAAGATCTTCCAAGGTCTTGTTAGCTAACTTAGCATAATTTTTTGACTTAGCTACTCGGAAGTAAACATCACCTTCAGAGACATAAGCAAACCCTTTGTCAACCAAGGTTGACACAAATGCAATGATTTCATCCATATAGTTAATAACACGAGGATTCTGTGTCGCTGGTTTGATGCCAAGCTGTGCAGTATCTTCCATAAAGGCTGCGATAAACTTGTCTGATAATTCTTTGGTCGAAATACCAGCTTCATTGGCTGCCTTAATAATCTTATCATCTACATCTGTAAAGTTAGAAATGTAGTTAACAGTGTAACCACGATACTCAAAATAACGACGAATGGTATCAAAAGCTACTGTTGAACGGGCATTTCCGATATGAATATAATTGTAAACAGTTGGTCCGCAAACATACATATTGACAACATTCTCTGTCAAAGGTACGAAATCACGGAGCGAACGTGTCATCGTATCATAAATTTTAATCACTAGAGATTCCTTTCAATTAACTGGAAGCTATTTTTTATCCCTGATATGGTTTAGGTATAAACATAAAACTACAACAAGGACGATAATCAATAAAGCCGAAACCAACTTACCTTGAGCCAAGAGAGAGACGACTGATACAAAACTTCCCACCATATAGAAGACCAAAAAAGGATTATTTTTGAAAAAATGGTTCATGATTCAGCTCTCACTTATGACGTTGCTTGTAAACAAGACCTGCCCATAAAAGAGAAATACAGAACCATAAAGCTGCCATGCTATAATCAGCTCGGTGTAAAGCAATGTAAACTAGAGCGAGCGGACCTACAACAGTCAGTCGAGTCACCTTTGAACTAAAGAGTTTCATCTTTTTCTTTCCTTATAGACGTGATGAGTGAAAGCTAGCCGCTTTTAAATCTTCTAGCTTTTCGATATAGTACTCACGGCCTTCCTCAATGTCATGAATCACTTCTTCATCTTTTTGACCATGAACACGTACAACCTTAGCAGGAACACCAACGACCGTAACATCTTCTGGAACATCCGCAACAACCACAGCTGCCGCACCGACTTTGGCATTCTTACCAATTTCAATAGGACCTATAACCTGAGCATGGGCTGAAACCAAGGCACCCTCACGAACGGTTGGGTGACGTTTTCCGACATCTTTACCAGTACCACCTAAAGTGACACCGTGGTAGAGCATGGCTCCCTTCTCCACAACGGCTGTTTCACCAATGACAAGACCAGAACCATGGTCAATGAAAACACCTTCGGCAATCTGAGCCCCAGGGTGAATCTCAATCTGAGTCCAAAATCGCCAAAATTGACTATGCATACGAGCTAAAAGTCGGCAATGGTGGCGCCAGAGAAAATGTGAGATACGATGAGCTGCCAAAGCCTTTAGACCAGGATAGGTTAAAAGAACCTCCAAACTTGTCCGAGCCGCTGGGTCATTTTTCTTTACAATATCAATACTTTCTTTCCACCACCCCATATAGGTCACTCCTTATATCATTATTGTTTACTGTGGCCTTATTATCTTTTCAGAGGTTTGATAATAATAGGACTACTTACTATCATCCTCAAAATAAGACCAATCCACTAACTCAGGCTGCTCATCAAAAGGATTGATGACAATACCTTGAACCTTATCCAACTCGTTTTCACCTGTTGAAGGCTTATAAATTTCTGACAACGGCCACTGCAGAATAGTCCCTTTAGCTTTACGGAAAGGTAGACCAAAAGTCTCGTT
Organism: Streptococcus raffinosi; assembly: GCF_030284685.1. NCBI lineage: Bacteria > Bacillati > Bacillota > Bacilli > Lactobacillales > Streptococcaceae > Streptococcus > Streptococcus raffinosi. The sequence goes on along the minus strand of NZ_JASUZV010000014.1, from coordinate 14,046 downwards.
TCCGTACCATTTGGCAAAGCTCGTCAAGTTCGTAAATACAGGCACATAGCTCTGTCCCTCTGCATTAGACATGGTTGCAAAAAAGCGATCTTCTTGTCCATCCGTCTCACGCTTATGAACAAAGGCCGGAACAAGATAAATCTTATCTTTAGGGGCTGCCTTTTGATTTTCCTCACTCAAAAGATTATTAAGAGTCTGAGTAAAGTAGTTGATAAATTGAATCAATTCACTGCTTGCAAAAAGAGTGGTGTTCGAAAAATCACCATCGGATTTAAGATTGAAAGCAAGGCCAAAAAGTCCTGCCTCAACGAGCTGCGATAGAATATCTAAACTTGAACGTTTTACCCATGCTTGTTCTCGAGCACTCTCTTGAGTATCTTTAAAGGCTTGCAAATCCTGCTCGCTTGTAAAGACAGGAACAACCCTCTTCCCTTCTACTTCAACCGCATAGAGGTCTTGGGCCGCCAATACTGGAGTACGTTGCAGGTGATTAACCAAAGCCAGACTAGTCAAAAAATGGTCTGGTTCTGTTAAAAATTCTCTCAAGGTTTCATCAAAGACTTGCAATTCTTGATTTTCTGTCATTCTTCTGTTTGTTCTTTCGTTTCTGATTGATCAAATTTTTTCGGTGCTTCCCCACTTTCCTTATGGTGGCGTGGTTTATGATGAGAACGACGGCGGTGACGAGACTCTCTTCCATTTTCTCCGTCCTCAATTTTTTCAGGTTTTGGAAGCAGGGTCTTGATTGAAGCATCAACACGGCCTTTTTCATCGATTTTGATGATTTTAACAGTTACCATATCCCCAACCTTAACCACATCCTCGACATGCTCTGTACGTTTCCAAGCTAATTCTGAAATGTGGACTAAAGCATCGGTTTTATTGAATAGGTGAACAAAAGCACCAAACTTTTCAATACGCACAACTGGTACTGTGTAAACCTCACCAACCTTAGCTTCACGTACAAGATCGGAGATGATTGTTTTAGCACGGTCAATAGCATCCTGATCACTAGAGAAAATTTGAACAAGTCCTTCTTCATCAATATCAATTGTGACACCTGTCTCAGCGATAATCTTATCAATGGTCTCACCACCCTTACCGATGACAACCTTGATCTTGTCAACAGGAATCTGAATACTGTCAATCTTAGGAGCCGTTGGTGCCAATTCTGGACGTGGCTCAGCGATTGCTGACTCAATAACATCAAGAATCTCAAAACGAGCTACTTTTGCCTGAGCCAAAGCCTCTTCGAGAATGGCCGGTGTAATACCCGAAATCTTAATATCCATCTGAAGAGCTGTAATTCCTTGACGTGTACCAGCTACCTTAAAGTCCATATCACCAAAATGATCTTCCAAACCTTGAATGTCGGTTAGAACAGTGTAGTTAGTTCCATCTGAAATAAGACCCATGGCAATCCCTGCAACAGGCGCCTTAATCGGCACCCCACCTGCCATAAGAGCCAAAGTGCCTGCACAAATAGAAGCCTGTGAAGAAGAACCATTTGACTCCAAGACTTCGGCTACCAAACGGATAGCATAAGGAAACTCTTCAACGCTTGGGAGAACTTGAGCAAGGGCACGCTCGCCCAAAGCTCCATGACCAATTTCACGACGGCCTGGTGCACCGTAACGCCCTGTTTCACCTACTGAATACTGAGGAAAATTGTAGTGGTGAAGGAAACGTTTCTTGTATTCTGGGTCCAAACCATCAACAAGTTGTGTATCACTCATAGGAGCCAAGGTCAAGACTGATAAAGCCTGGGTTTGCCCACGTGTAAAGAGACCTGATCCATGAACCTTTGGCAGAAAGTCAATCTCTGCGTCCAAAGGACGAATTTCGTCCACACGACGACCATCGGGACGGACCTTGTCTTCGGTAATGAGACGACGCACTTCAGCATGTTCCATCTGTTCAAGAATTTCTGCCACATCACGTAAGATAGTATCTTTATCGTCATCTTCTGCAAAGCGTTCTTGATAAGATGCGAGGACCTCTTCTTTAACAGCTTGGGTTGCTGCTTCACGCGCTAATTTTTCTTCCACCTGAACAGCATTAGCTAACTGATCATAATAAGCTGTTTCAATTTCAGCCTTCAAATCAGCATCAACTTGGAGCAGTTCAACCTCAGCCTTCTCCTTACCAACAGCCGCAACAATGTAATTTTGGAAATCAACCAACTCTTGAATAGCTTCATGCCCTTTCAAGAGTGCCTGCAACATAATATCCTCTGATAATTCTTGAGCTCCTGATTCCACCATATTAATGGCTTCCTTGGTCCCTGCTACTGTCAAGTCTAAATGCGAAACTTCTTTATCTGCTGCACTTGGGTTGATGATAAAATCTTCCGCTGCATAAGCTACTTGAACCCCAGCAATCGGACCATTAAAAGGAATATCAGAAATAGAAAGTGCTAAAGAACTCCCAAACATAGCTGCCATTGGCGCACTAGCATTTTCGTCATAAGAGAGAACAGTGTTAATGACCTGCACTTCGTTACGAAAGCCCTCCGCAAACATGGGACGAATAGGACGGTCAATAAGACGAGCAGTCAAAGTGGCATCAGTTGAAGGGCGTCCCTCACGCTTGTTAAAACCACCTGGGAACTTTCCAGCCGCATACATTTTCTCTTCATAGTTAACTTGTAAAGGAAAGAAATCTGCCGTTGCCATCTTTTTAGACATGACAGCTGTTGATAATACGGTTGTATCTCCATAACGCACGACAACAGCACCGTTAGCCTGCTTGGCTACCTGTCCCACTTCCACAACAAGCGGGCGTCCTGCAAAGGTCATCTCAAAAGTTTGTTTAGCCATGTTTGATCCCTCTTTTTATCCATAACCAGCCCTACAAAAACGAACTGGTCAACTTTATGTCATTCATTTGATATAACTTCCATTTTACCATATTATAGTCGAAAATGGCAGAGCTTCGGCATAAGTTGTCCCCCAAGCTTTTCTCAGTTCCAGATATTTAGGTGGTTTTGTGATATAATAAACACTCATAAGAGACAGAGGAATGAGTATGAAAAAATTACAACACATCATTATGGTTGCCTTAATCCTAATAGGCTTAGTAACACCTGCCCTAGCACAAGAACAGACTGATGATTTCAATGTTGCTGCTAAACATGCGATTGCTATCGAATCAACTACAGGGAAAGTCCTCTATGAAAAGGACGCTACCACTCCCGATGGTGTTGCTTCAATGACGAAAATCCTAACAGCCTACATGGTCTATAAAGCTATTGATCAAGGTAAAATTACTTGGGATACTGAAGTAGATATCTCAGATTATCCATTCAACTTAACAGTTGATTCAGAAGTTTCAAACGTCCCACTAGACTCTCGAAAATACACTGTCAAACAACTCTTAGATGCCACCCTCATCAGTAGTGCTAACAGCGCAGCAATTGCTCTAGCTGAAAAGATCTCAGGAACAGAGAGTGCTTTTGTAGATACTATGAAGGCCCAATTAAAGAAATGGGGAATTACTGATGCAAAACTGTACAATGCCTCAGGGCTCAATAATAAGTATCTAGGAGATAACCGTTATCCTGGCTCTAAACCAGATGACGAAAATACCATGAGTGCTCTGGATGTTGCGATTATCGCAGACCACCTCATCAAGGACTATCCTCAAGTACTTGACATCACCAAGCAAGGCGTAGTTGATTTTGAAGGTGACAACAAATTAACCACTCATAACTATATGTTGGAAGGTCAAGACAACTACCGTGAAGGGGTTGATGGACTTAAGACCGGAACAACCGAACTCGCAGGAGCATCCTTTGTTGCTCACTCTAATGAAAATGGCATGAGCTTGATTACAGTGGTTATGAACGCTGACAATGATGGGGAGGATGAAGCCGCCCGTTTCACAGCTACCAATGACCTCTTAGATTATGTCGTCCAACACTGGAAGATAAATAAACTCAACACTAAGGGACAAATCGTCAAGAAAAATGATATCAAGGTAGCCGATGGAGTCAGTAAGACCGTCTCTGCTAAACTTGAATCAGACCTTACTGTTGTCCAAAAGATAAATAGCCAAAATGACACTGTTAAAATCAAAGCAAAAACGGTAACAGCACCTATCAAAAGAGGAGATACCATCGGAACAGCAACCTATGATGATAAAGACCTCGTAGGAACAGGATATATCTCTGATCCACCTCAAGTTGCTGTAACAGCCAACCAGTCCATTAAGAAAAGCTTCTTCTTAAAAGTTTGGTGGAATCATATCGTTAATTTCTTTACCGGAAACAAGTAGGCACTGAACTCCCTTTTGATATCAAAAGGGAGTTTTTTTGCCTTATGAATTAATGATGAAATCGTAAAAGCTTCTTCTCAACACCTTAAGTTCCTCTCAAAATGTGGTATAATGAATATCCAAAATACACGAAGGAACAAGCCATGAAGAAACTAATTACGCTTATTATGACCTTCTTACTCTGTCTGGGAAGCGTAGCTCCTGCTTTTGCAGCAGAGAAGAAAAAAGGATTTGACGCCGCAGCCAAGCATGCTATCGCTGTAGAAGCAACTACTGGTAAGATTTTATACGAAAAAGATGCCACTACTTCTACAGGAATTGGTTCTATCACCAAACTCCTAACAGCCTATATGGTTTATCAGGCGGTAGACAAGGGAGAGCTTAAATGGAACACAAAGGTTAATATTTCCGACTATCCCTTTGAATTGACTGTTAGTACTGGAGTTTCCAACATCCCATTAGATGCCAGAAAATACACCGTCAAACAACTACTTGACGCAACTCTTATTTCCAGTGCCAATAGTGCATCCATTGCCCTAGCTGAGGAAATCGGAGGAACAGAAAGTAAATTTGTCGACAAAATGAAAGCCCAACTTAAAAAATGGGGAATCACTGATGCTAAAATTGTCAACGCCTCTGGTCTCAATAATTCCTATTTGGGTGATAATATCTATCCAGGTTCTAAATCTGACGAAGAAAACACCATGAGTGCCAAGGATGTTGCTATCATTGCACAACATGTGATTAAAGAATATCCTGAAATTCTCGACATCACTAAAAAAACAGAAGCCAAATTTGATGGTGTTAATAAACTCAAAACCTTTAACTATATGCTTAAGGGGCAACCTAGTTACCGCAAGGGTGTTGATGGCCTCAAAACAGGTACCACTGATTTGGCCGGAGCTGCCTTCGTAGCCCATTCAAATGAAAGTGGTATGAGTATTATCACAGTCATCATAAATGCTGAGCACACCGATACGGATGACTATGCCCGGTTTACCGCAACCAATGACTTGCTTAACTATGTGGTCTATCATTGGGAAAGCAAGACCATTGCCAAGAAAGGTCAAGACATAAATAAGAGTCAAGCCAATGTCCTTGATGGTAAATCTAAACAGGTACCTGCTGTAGCCAAGTCTGACTTTAATATCATCCAAAAAATAGACGACGACAACACTAAACATATTAAAGTCTCCACCAACCAGATTCAAGCCCCTGTCAAATCAGGAGACAAGTTGGGAACAGCTACCTTTGAAGATAATACCCTTATAGGAGATGGCTACCTACCGGATCAGGGCATGCCTAGCATGGAACTTGTTGCTGGTAAAGAGGTTAAGAAAAGCTTCTTCCTCAAGGTCTGGTGGAATCACTTTGTCACCTTTGTCAACGAGAAACTTTAACCGTTACAGTCGAGCTTTGCTCGACTTTTTCTTTTACACCCGCTTGACTGAAACCTTTACACTCACTTGACTCCCATTGACACAAAAAGACAGATTACAAGCGCAATCTGTCTTTGTTGTTTAGCCTTTACACTACTGTAAAGGTCAATTTATCTTTAGAGCAGCCAATTTTAAGGGTCTGTCCACTCACTACTTGGCCACCTAGTAAGAGCTCAGACAACTTATCCTCCACTTGAGTTTGAATCGCACGACGCAACGGACGAGCACCCATCTCAACATCATAGCCATCTTGAGCTAAATACTTGAGGGCAGCTGGTTGGAATTTCAATTCAATCCCTTTTTCAGCCAAAGCTGATACCAACGGTTTTACCATAATCTTGACAATTTCACGAAGCTGTTCTTCCTCTAGACTATGGAAGACAACCTTCTCATCGATACGGTTGAGAAATTCTGGACGGTAGGCCTTCTTAAGTTCTTCCATGATACGTGCCTGCATGGCTTGATGGTTATGAGAAATGTCTCGAGCACCAAAACCAACAGTTTTGTCATCACGAAGAGCCGTCGCTCCCAAGTTTGAAGTCATGATGATAATGGTATTTGAAAAATCAACTTTACGTCCACGGCTATCTGTCAGAACACCATCATCCAAAACCTGTAAGAGAATATTAAAAATATCAGGGTGAGCTTTTTCGACCTCGTCAAAGAGTAGGACTGAGTAAGGCTTATTGCGAACTTTCTCTGTTAATTCACCACCCTCATCATATCCAACATACCCGGGAGGGGCACCATTAAGACGACTAGCCGCAAATTTTTCCATGTATTCTGACATGTCAAAACGAAGCAAAGCCGACTCATCATCAAAGAGGACTTCTGCCAAAGTTTTAGCCAATTCCGTCTTACCAACACCAGTAGGTCCAAGGAACATGAAGGAACCAATCGGACGTTTTCCAGTACGAATACCTGACTGGTTACGACGAATAGCACGACTAATCGCTGAAACTGCTTCGTCTTGACCAATAACACGTTTGTGAAGCTCAGCTTCAAGATTCAGGTAACGTTTGCTATCTGCCTGAGTCATCTTCTCAACAGGAATACCTGATAGGCGACTAAGGGTTTGCATAATCTGGTCCGTATCCACCAAAGCTGGTTTTGGTAATTTTGCCTTTTGACTAGCCTTATATTGTTTAATAGCAGCTTTCATATCACCAGCTAAAAGTGCTTCATCCAAAGGCGTTATCTCACGTTTGGCTTCTTTTTTGATACGACCTTGAACAGTTGCACTCGCTTCATCTAGAAGGTCAATAGCCGAATCAGGTAAGTTTTTACTCGTCAAATAACGGTGTGCTACCTTGACAGCTGTCTCAACGGCTTTATCAGTGATAGTCACACGATGGTAGACTTCATACGACGAACGCAAGCCTTTTAAAATATCAATAGCTTCAGATACACTTGGCTCCTCAATCGTAATCTTAGCAAAACGACGAGAAAGGGCTGCATCTTTCTCAATATGCTTTTGGTACTCAGCTTGTGTGGTTGCTCCAACCATGTGAAGTGTTCCACGTGCTAGAGCAGGTTTCAAAATATTTGCCGCATCCAAGGTACTATCAATACCAGAACCAGAGCCAATAATCGTATGCAATTCGTCAATAAAGAGAATGATTTTTCCATCAGCTTCAATCTCATCAATGATTTGATTCATACGCTCTTCGAAATCACCACGAAAACGGGTTCCTGCAACCACACTCATCATATCAAGTTCTAAGATACGCATATCAGCTAATTCGAAAGGTACGTCACCCGAAGCAATACGCTGTGCCAAACCAAGGGCAATGGCCGTCTTACCAACACCTGCTTCACCTACAAGAACAGGATTATTCTTCGTTTTACGACTCAAGACCTGAATCATGCGTGAAATTTCTTCGTCACGCCCAATGACTGGATCAAGGGCTCCCGATTCTGCTACTGCAGTCAGATCTTTTGTATAATCTGACAGTTCTCCAGTAGAAGATTGAGGAGGCTGCATCATATTAGCAAAATTTCCAGATGCTTTTGCTTTTTTAGGCTTACGCAGGTCATGAATCGCCTTTAAATCTTGCTTACTAAGACCTGCATAACGCTCCAAAGAACGTCGCAAATCAATAATACGAGGCTTGTCACTGTCATCCTTATATTGAAAACCAGCAACTTCAAGGAGACGGCAAACCATCAAATCCTTATGGAGCAAAAAAGCCATCAAAACATGTTCAGAACCCACCTCTACGGCACCAGTCACCTTAGCAATTCCCTCTGCCTCTTGCAGCATAGCCTCTAAAGCATGTGACTGTGCCCGTAAATCAATAATATCTGATTTGGACAACTCTGTTGGACTCTTCTCCAAAGCCAAGACAGCAGCCGTCTCAATTTCTTCCGCACGAATACGGTCTTCAAAATCAGTAAAGGTTAGGTAGGCTACAGTTCCTGGAACTTCAAGCATAGCTAGAAGCACATGCCAAGTCTCCAGAAAAGGACTACCAAAGCGCTCTGCTTCAAGCTGAGCACGATGGAAAATGGCTTGCATTTTTCTTGAATATGTCGTCATCTAATTTCCTTTTCTATCCAATCTAAGTAAAAGCGAGCGTAAGATACGCGAACGAATTGTAGCAGCGTCCTCACCGAGAATATCATCACTAGCAGTTGCTAAAATCAAATTCCCCTCACGTTCTGTGATAATTTTTTCATCAAATAGCAACTGAATCAAATCCGTAAAAACCTGTTCGCTGAGCTGATCTGCTAAGTTTTGAAGTAGAGCATTGATTCTGTGATGTTTATCAGAGAATCTGACCTTGACGATACGAATATAACCGCCACCACCACGCTTACTCTCAACGATATAACCACGACTCTCTGTAAAACGTGTCTTAATAACATAGTTAATCTGACTCGGTACAACTTGAAAAGTATCTGCTAAATTCGAACGTTGAATCTCAGCAATCCCAGACTGGCCCAGCAATTCTTTAATATATTCTTCTATACTGTCTGATGTATTTCTTGCCATCTTAATTCCTCCAGTCTAATTTGACTATAACTGACTATTATTATACCAAAAATGTCAGCACATGGGAAACTATAGTCTCAAAAAGCTTTTTAAAGTTGTCATTAGAGGTCATATAAGATACAATAAATAAGACAAAATGAAAAGACAACCTAGGTATTCTGCTGAAACAACTTGAACAATCGAAGAAGCTAATCCTCATCCGAACAAGAGCCTTTCACTTTATACCATGGTAATATTCCTCTTACCACTATCGAGAAATACTCACTTCACCTGAGACTTCTCACTAATTTTATTTCCCTATGAAAGGTTATTCATGAAATACATCATTGCATTTTTAATCTCTATGATTCCCCTTGTTGAGCTCCGTGGAGCCGTACCTGTCGCTATTGCCTCAGGTATTCCTTGGTGGCAAGCCCTCATTCTTTGTGTTATCGGGAATATGCTTCCAGTTCCAATTATTTTCTTCTTCGCCCGCCGTGTTCTCGAGTGGGGTGCTGACAAACCTCTTATTGGTGGCTTCTTTACCTGGTGTCTTAAAAAAGGCCACAGTGGGGGGCAAAAGCTTGAAAAAGCCGCTGGAGACAAAGGTATCTTCTGGGCCCTCCTACTCTTTGTGGGTATCCCACTTCCAGGAACAGGCGCTTGGACAGGTACGCTTGCAGCATCCATCCTAGATTGGGACTTTAAACGCAGCGTTTTAGCTGTTATGCTTGGAGTTATCCTTGCAGGTATTATCATGGGAACGCTCTCTCTTCTCCTTGGTGTCAATACCTTCGCTCATTAATATTTTTTACGTCTGGGGAATACTCAGACGTTTTCTATTTACGACAAAAAAGAAGCTACGATTACGTAACTTCTTTTCTTTTTATCTAGCAACTAGAATTAGTTGTTAAGGGCTGCTGCCATTGTAGCTGCAACTTCTGATTCAAAGTCGTTAGATGCTTTTTCGATACCTTCACCAACTTCAAAGCGAACAAATTCTACTACTGAAGCATTTACTGATTCAAGGTAAGCTTCAACCGTTTTGCTGTCGTCCATGATGTAAACTTGAGCAAGAAGAGTGTAAGCTTGGTCAACTTTAGTGTTGTCAAGCAAGAAGCGGTCCATTTTACCTGGGATGATTTTATCCCAGATTTTTTCTGGTTTACCTTCAGCAGCCAACTCAGCTTTGATATCTTCTTCAGCTTGAGCAAGAACAGCATCAGTCAATTGAGCTTTAGAACCAAATTTAAGGTGTGGAAGAGCTGGTTTGTTAACCATTGCACGGCTTTCGTTATCTTGATCAATTGTGTGGTTAAGTTGTGCCAATTCATCTTTAACAAATTGTTCATCCAATTCAGTGTATGAAAGAACAGTTGGTTTCATTGCAGCGATATGCATTGAGATTTGTTTAGCAAGAGCTTCATCTCCACCTTCAAGAACTGTAACAACACCGATACGTCCACCGTTGTGTTGGTAAGCTCCAAAGTGTTGTGCATCTGTTTTTTCAAGCAAAGCAAAACGACGGAATGAAATTTTTTCACCGATAGTAGCTGTTGCAGATACGTATGCAGCTTCAAGAGTTTCACCTGAAGGCATAGTCAAAGCAAGTGCTTCTTCGTTGTTTGCTGGTTTACCCTCAGCGATTACTTTAGCTGTTTCGTTTACCAATTCAACGAATTGAGCATTTTTCGCAACGAAGTCAGTTTCAGCGTTAACTTCAACGACTGCTGCAACATTACCGTGAACATAAACACCAGTCAATCCTTCAGCGGCAACACGGTCAGCTTTCTTAGCTGCTTTAGCCATACCTTTTTCACGAAGCAATTCAATCGCTTTTTCGATATCACCATCAACTTCAACCAATGCTTTTTTAGCGTCCATGACACCAGCACCAGATTTTTCGCGCAATTCTTTAACAAGTTTAGCTGTAATTTCTGCCATTTTGTGTTTTCTCCAAATTTATTTTATCAAACTAAGGGGCAGGGCTGAGCCCCGCCCCTTAGGTGTTTGTCTTATTTTTAGTGGGCATCAAGCCCTAACTAACCTTAAAGATTAGTTGTTGTCACCTTCGACAACTTCAACGATTTCTTCGATTGAATCAGCTGCAGCTGCTTCTTGGAAATCTGCAGAAGCATCTTCACCTTGGTTACCTTCGATGATAGCATCAGCCATTTTAGAAGTGATCAATTTAACGGCACGAATAGCGTCATCGTTAGCTGGGATGATTACATCAATCTCATCTGGATCAGCGTTTGTATCAACCATCGCTACAACTGGAATACCAAGTTTTTTAGCTTCTTTAACAGCGATTTGTTCTTTGTGTGGGTCAACGATGTAGATTACATCTGGAATGCGAGGCATATCTTCGATACCACCCAAGAATTTTTCAAGACGTGCACGTTGTTTGTTAAGAAGTGCAACTTCTTTCTTAGGAAGAACTTCGAAAGTTCCATCAGCTTCCATTTGTTTGATTTCCTTCAAACGAGCGATACGTTTTTGGATAGTATCCCAGTTTGTAAGAGTACCACCCAACCAACGGTGGTTGATGTAGTATTGACCAGCACGAGTAGCTTCTTCAGCAACTGCTTCAGCTGCTTGTTTTTTAGTACCAACGAACAAGATTACTGCATCGTTAGCTGCTGCTTCACGAACAAATTCGTAAGCTGTATCAGCCATTTTTACAGTTTGTTGCAAGTCGATAACGTGGATTCCGTTACGTTCTGTAAAGATGTATTTAGCCATCTTAGGATTCCAGCGACGAGTTTGGTGACCGAAGTGAACACCAGCCTCAAGAAGTTGTTTCATTGAAATTACTGCCATGAGTATTTCTCCTTAAAAATTGTTTTTTTCCTCTTCTAAGCTTTAGACTTGCAGTCCCACCCTGCGGCAACAAGACCACAATCGGCTTAGAATGAGTATTTGTTACTTTACGCAACTATAGTAGTTTATCAAAAAAAGTGACATTTGACAAGCTATAAAATCACTATCCATTAGCAGAGCATCCCCTCCTTATAAAATGTAATCGTTTCCTTTGAGATTCGAAAATATTTCGTTTATAATTAGGCTATCAAAAATAGAGGAGGACATTATTTTGTCATTAGTCGGAAAAGAAATTATTGAATTCTCAGCACAAGCTTATCACAATGGAGAATTCATCACTGTTACAGATGAAGATGTTAAAGGAAAATGGGCTGTTTTCTGCTTCTATCCTGCAGATTTTTCATTTGTTTGCCCAACTGAACTCGGTGACCTTCAAGAGCAATATGAAACACTTAAATCTCTTGATGTAGAGATTTACTCTGTCTCTACAGATACTCACTTTGTTCACAAAGCTTGGCATGATGACTCAGATGTTGTTGGAACTATCACTTATCCTATGATTGGAGATCCTTCACATCTCATCTCTCAAGGTTTTGATGTTCTTGGTCAAGATGGTCTTGCACAACGTGGAACATTCATCGTTGATCCAGATGGCGTTATCCAAATGATGGAAATTAACGCTGATGGTATCGGACGCGACGCAAGCACTCTTATTGATAAAGTTCGTGCTGCTCAATATATTCGCCAACATCCAGGTGAAGTTTGTCCAGCCAAATGGAAAGAAGGAGCTGAAACATTGACTCCTAGCTTGGATCTTGTAGGTAAAATTTAACAACCAGGGGGTATAGTATCCATGGTCTTAGATAAAGAAATCAAGGCTCAATTAGCACAATATTTAAATTTACTAGAATCTGATATTGTATTACAAACCGATTTGGGAGATGACGATAATTCTCGAAAAGTAAAAGACTTTCTAGATGAAATTGCCGCTATGTCCAATCTTATTAGTCTTGAACCAGCTCATTTCAAACGTCAACCTAGCTTTGGGATTGCACAGAAAGGGCAACAAAGTCGTATTATTTTCTCTGGCCTACCGATGGGGCACGAATTTACGTCTTTCATTTTAGCTCTTTTGCAAGTTTCTGGTCGTCCACCAAAAGTTGATGAGGATATTATTGAACGCATCAAAAAGATTGACAAAACTATCAATCTTGAAACTTATGTTTCACTAACATGCCATAATTGTCCAGACGTCGTTCAAGCCTTTAATATAATGGCTGTTTTGAACCCAAATATCACCCACACTATGATTGAAGGTGGTATGTATCAAGATGAAGTCAAAGCCAAAGGTATCATGTCTGTTCCTACAGTTTACAAAGACCAAGAAGAATTTACATCTGGTCGTGCAACCATTGAACAGCTTGTAGAAAAATTGGATGGTCCACTTGATGCTGATGCTTTTGCCGATAAAGGGGTCTATGATGTCTTGGTCATTGGTGGGGGTCCTGCTGGAAACAGTGCTGCAATTTATGCTGCCCGCAAAGGACTAAAAACTGGTCTTTTAGCAGAAACCTTTGGTGGACAAGTTATTGAGACAGTCGGTATTGAAAACATGATTGGTACGCTATATACAGAAGGTCCTAAGTTAATGGCCCAAGTTGAAGAGCATACGAAATCTTACAATGTTGATATCATCAAAAGTCAATTAGCTACTGGTATTGAGAAGAAAGAACTCATTGAAGTCACACTAGCTAATGGTGCTGTTCTACAGGCTAAAACTGCTATTCTAGCCCTAGGAGCCAAATGGCGTAATATCAACGTTCCTGGTGAAGATGAATTCCGTAACAAAGGGGTTACTTACTGTCCACACTGCGATGGTCCTCTATTTGAAGGAAAAGATGTTGCTGTTATCGGTGGTGGTAACTCAGGTTTGGAAGCCGCTTTGGATTTAGCGGGTATTACTAAACACGTTACGGTCTTAGAGTTCTTACCTGAACTAAAGGCAGACCAAGTTTTACAAGAACGTGCTGCTAAAACTGATAATCTAACCATTCTTAAAAATGTTGCAACCAAAGAAATCGTTGGTCAAGATCATGTGACTGGTTTGAATTATGTTGAGCGTGATACAAATGAAGAAAAACATCTTGATCTTGAAGGTGTCTTTGTTCAAATTGGTCTTGTACCAAGTACTGCTTGGCTCAAAGATAGTGGCATTGAACTCAATGAACGCCAAGAAATTGTCGTTGATAAATTTGGTTCAACAAACATCCCTGGCATTTTTGCTGCAGGTGACTGTACTGATAGCGCCTACAAGCAAATCATTATCTCCATGGGATCTGGCGCTACAGCAGCTATTGGTGCATTTGATTACTTGATTAGACAATAATCAAAACTTACGTGTTAGTAATCTGTCTGCAACAGTTATAATTACTATAAAGAGGTTGACTAAATTTCAGCCTCTTTTTCTACCATTTGTCAAGTATAATACGGTTTCTGACTCAACATTATTTCTGATAGAGTATAAAAGGAATTTAT